>JBAVHJ010000555.1:0-19312 GCA_049685715.1 Terriglobia bacterium
AGTGTAGGCAATCACTTATGATTTCTGTTCTCCGGTGGCCGGGGGCATTCTTGAATCCTGAATACGATGCCATAATTTGGAAAGGCTTCCTGCACAGAAGAACAAGTAAGCGCCCATTGCAAGATCAACCAGGCCATTTGCGAGTTGTGGCCACAACGTCTGGAAGTTCATAACGGGCTGGAACATCACAGAATCAGGAGGTCTTGTGATGATGATTGTAGTCACTACGTGCACGAGTCTACCAACCGCAAAGACGAAAAAAAAGACACCGAGGACTGAAAACGCGACGGCTTGCGTCGCCTTCACCACGGGAACCACCTCTTCAACTTCGCCTTCCGTCGATACGGCGTATTGCGCGAAAAGATTGCTCTTCGCGATCAAGACCACTCCGACTGTCATAGCAAAAAGTAATGGGAGCAGCACCGGAATATTCCTGGGAAAGGAGAACAGATTCCTTGGAATCACCTCAAGGAAGGCGACTGACCTCAAAAGCGTGTACGTCCCCAACAACCTAAAGGCGAGAGAAGCAAAAGATCGAGTCGTCATCATTAGCCTCCTTGGAACTGTTCTGCCTAATACAACATCGATTGGGGTCGTCTCTTTGCGGGCTGGTGCTCAAATCAATTAGCCGGGCCAGCCCCGACGGATCGGGGCGGCCTACAATGCAGAATTATGTGTTTATGTTGTAGGCCCCCCCGATGAGTCATCGGGGCCACACCGGGCGCTCTCGGGTTTGATCAACAGCCCGTCCAGAGCTGCCCCCAAGTCCTATTCAAGCAGAGGGTGGGCTCCTCACCTTCGCACTTCGATGAGTTCCCCATGGATTCCGTAAAACTTCAAGCCGGGCTCCGGAAGGAGTCTCCCACTGATTTCAAGTTTAGCCGCCGAGGTCAGCGCCAACTCCCGCCGGCGGCTAAAGATGAACAACCTGCTCTCATATAAAAACGTTCCGTTTGGCGCGCCCAGAATCTCACGGCTGCGCGGGTCAATTGCGTAAAGCATACCGTTGGTCGCTTCAACCAGCAGTACGCCATCCCGTTTGAAAACAGCCCCATCGCTAAGCTTGTGCCCATTTATCTCGACGGTGGCAGGTATCCGCCACCAACAAATGGGCCACAACACAAAAGCCACAATGAGTAGGAGTCCTAGTGCACCAATCGCAGATGTCTTCCATCTCATCGTGTTTTGGAAAAGTCCCCTCGACGAATCTGGGTATAACGTCTCATCACAATTGAAAATTGAAAAGATCAGACCCCTGATCTTCTCCTCGCTCCGATTGCCGCTAACATCTTTAACTCATGTCCGGCAGGATCCAGGTCCTGATAAAGGAGAGTCGCGACTTTAAAGCCGCCGCGTTCGCTTGGGTCGGATCTCCATTTACCGGTATTAACTTGTCTACCGGCTCACCTTCTTCAACTGCTTTGACCCATGCCGTCATTTGAGCGACATATGCCTCAACGGCCTCCTTCGGCGATTTCGCGAACTCGGAACTGATATAAGCTGGAGGGACATCCCCCACGATCACCCAAATATAGCGGTCGATGTTTCCCGAAGCGGGATCCAGTTCCACCAGGAAGAGACCAAAGACACCCGGTATGGACTCACCCACCCAGACGTTCCCGGTGCGCCTCTCCCACGAGAACCCGCTCAGGAAGGCATCCATCGATGACACCAGGCCCCCTGTGCCAGGTTCTTCTGATGCAAGGTCTAGAGTGCGGACATTGGGGAATGGGGTGTCCATAGAACGGCTCCTGTTTGATTTGGGCAATTACATTTGGTCACAGCGGCGAATGATTGAGGGGTTTAATTTTCTTTTCAATTCGAATTAGGGTAATGAATGTGAAAATGGTTGTTGAGGGCCCGCATCCTCAATTGAAAATTGAAAAGATCAGACCCCATTTGCTGTTGGACCTGAGGTAACGGTCTTGTTCAGACTCGACAACCGAGATGCCCCATGATCATGCTTCCTGCCAAAAGTGGATTGTGGAGATGCGACCCCATCATTTGCAACCTTAGAATCTGGTTCCTTTGCAAGCGACCCCATCATTTGCAAGCTCCACCCAAGCCATGAGTGACTTAGAATCTGGTTCCGCTGCCAAAGACCCAACCAGCCAAATAGCACCGCTGAAATCATTTGCACGACGGGTAATAGCTTACGAAATTGGATTTCTTGGCTCATGCAGTCCTCGGTCTGGTTGCGGTGTCAAATCTTTACAATTTTCAGTTTGTTATGGAAAAGGCCCCCTGCGCAGTCTGGGAATGAGATCACATCGAAATTGAAAATTGAAAAGATCTGACCCACATCATTAGTAAGCTGACGCCAGATTTTCTCGACGCACAGATGTGTGCCCCCCGACATTGTTCTAGGCATCGTCCTTCGCGAACGTGTGGAAGGTTCCATAGATGATCGCGTTCGGATTGCCTTGTGCCCGCGAGATTATGTCCTCGATGTCCTCCTCGAACCCGTCGGCGGTTCTCGCCCTCCTTGTCTCAACAGGCTCTGGATTGAGCACTTCGGATACGAACAAGCCGCCCAGGTCTCCGATGAGCAGTTCGGCTTTGCGCCTGTATTCCTCTGCGTCAGACGCCCAGGTGATGATGTTCACGAAAGCCCCTTTCGTGTCACCCAAGATTTCACTCTTTCCCTTTAAAGGCCTGACCTCGACCATGCCGATCCAGAGTTGGTTCGTTTTGAACTGTGCGGCCATCGGGTTGATCCGGGTACTCATGATATGCGTTTAAGAACGTCTGCAAGGTCAGATCTTTTCAATTCTTATTAGCTTAGGAATAGGTCCCTCGATCAGTCTGGGCAAATCGCCTCGTCCGAATTGAAAAGTGACGAGTCTGATCCAAATTCCTTTTGTTCATAGCTACCCCTGAAGTGACCAATCTAAAAGCCTCGTCTTTTTGATCGTGTTTTCTTCTGCCAACCTCACCCAAAAGCCCCCGCCGAGAAAAACGCTCGGCGGGGCTACCAAACCATTAGTTCTTTCCGACTGACACCATGACCCAGTGATTGGTATTCAAGGCCTCGCCCGCGACGCGTTTCAGGTCTTCCAGAGTGACGGCCTTCAATGACGCCAGCAACCGCTCTTCCGCGTCATAACCCGAGCCGCGGACTTCGTCGATCCCGCGATAAAAGGACTGGCCGATGCGCGACAGGCGTTGGCGCAGGAGGCTGCCCCACATGCCGTTGATTGCCCGTTCCCGCTCCTCAGCCGAGATGTCGCCGCCGGCCAGTTTGCGGACCACGGCCAGCAATCCCTCTCGGGCTTGTTCGGAGGCCTCGGCTCGCGTGCCCATCCGGACTTCGATCCAACCATAGTCGCGTTCCTGCTGTAAATCCGCGCCCACGGAGTAAGCCAGTCCCTGTTTTTCCCGCAGTTCCACTGCCAGCCGCTCCGAGAGGATGGCATTCAACACGCGCAGGGTATCCGCATCCGGGGAATTCCATCCGGCCGCCATTGTTCCGGCTGCAATCTGAGTCTGTTGTTTGTTGACGGAAACTTTCTCGGAAAGAAAGTTGGTGCGGAGAGTCGGAGCCGTCACAGGAACTGTCACCCCTTCGCCTTTCAACCCTTCGAAGCGCGACCTGAGATCGCGCAGGACGCCGGCGGTCGTTCCCTTGCCTGCGGCAATCACCACCAGATTGGAGGGGGCGTACATGTGTTTGTGATGTTCGATCAACGAGTCGCGGGTGACCTTGCGGATCGAAGTTTCGTTCCCGAGAATCGTCCGGCTGTACGGAGTTGATGCCAGCAACAATTCATGGAGACGCTGCGTGGCTCGCTTCGACGAATTGTCGGCCTCCCGCACTTGAAGCCGTACGATTTCCTCGCAAACCTTGGCGACTTGTGTGTCTGGAAAGTTGGCATTGGCAACAACATCTCCCATCAGGTCCAATGTACGGCCCCGCAGTTCATCCAGCACCTCCAAGCGGAAGAAGTTGAACCGGTTCGTGGTCCAGGCATCGTCATAAGGGATGAACGGGTTGTCGAAAAATTGAATCTGGGCCGAAAGATTGTCGAGTTCCTTCTGAACGGCCTCCTCGTTTCGGGAGGGGGTTCCTTTGAGCAGCATGCGTTGGACGAAATCAGAAATCCCCTCCAAATCCTGGGGTTCGAGGGCCGAGCGCTGGCGGGTGAACAGGCTCATCGCAAAAACGTCGGATTCGTCACTCCCTTTCGCAATCAGCGTTACTCCGTTAGGCAGTTTTTCTCTTTTCCACGCATGGGCATCACCCACAGGTTCGGCGGATGGAGTTTTCCCTTTGGGGACAAGAGCGGTTGTGAAGAAGACCGGGCTAGAGAAATATTTTTCCGCCACTCGTCGCACCGCCTCGGGTGTGACGGCGCGAAGCCGCTCGGGATAGGCGGCGACGAATGAGTAACCTTTCGCGTTCATGAAGGGCGCCTTGAGAAATCCAAAGTACATGGCCTGCTCCGACAGAATGGCTTCCTGCGAAAGCACCTGTCGCTCGAGCCGTGTCATCTCCTCCGCGGGGATTCCGGCAGTGGCGATGGTTTGCAAGGTACGACGCAAGCTCTCGAGCACATCAGGAATCTGGGTGGGTTGAGTGACCATGGAAATTTTCCAAATCGAAAACGCATCCTCTGTGCCCAACTCTGCGCTCACGCTATCCACAAGCGGGGGACGCATCATTCGAAGGGCGCGCTGGAGGGGAGAAGCTCCGCCCTCCGCGAGATATCGGGTCAGCAGGTCGTAGGCGAAGTAATCGGCGTCCCCCAGCGCTGGAGCGGGCAGCGATACGTCGAGGTAAACAGCGGGCACTTCTTCTTCCTTGTAACGAGGGGCCCCGGCTGTGGGAAAAGTCCAGCGCGATGCTCCTTTCAAAGGGACGTCGGGGGAACCGGCTGCTCCAAATGTTTTTTCCATCCACCGTTTAACCTCAGCAGCGGGGAACGGGCTGATGATCATCGCTTTCATGCGTGAGGGAACGTAGTGCTGCTGATAGTATGTGAGGACTGTCGACCGGGGGACCGACGCGATGGTCTTCTCAAATCCCAGCACGGGCCGGGCATAGGCCGTCCCCTGAAAGAGCTGCTCATCGTGAAATTCGGCGGCGCGTGTGACCGGTGAATCGCGGTCCTTCTTCATTTCCTCGATGACGACCTTGCGCTCTTTTTCCAGTTCCTGCGGGGGAAGAGTGGAATGGAAGAGCATGTCATCCTGGAGGTCAAGCGACAGCTCCGCAAACTCGGCCGGGAAGATGGAGAGGTAGCACGTGAATCCGGCCCGCGTGGTGGCGTTGACGTATCCTCCATAGCGCTTTGAGCCCTCATTAATCTCAGCCCGGCTGCGCCGCTGTGTCCCATCGAAAACCATGTGCTCAAGCAGATGCGAGAGACCGCTGGTTTCACTGTTTTCATCCTTGGAGCCGACGTTGACCGTGACAATCGAAGCCAGTATTTTTGAAGAGGGTTTCCGGATATGAACGACCGCGAGACCGTTAGGCAGCGTCCACTCGGTGGCCGCTTCGTCACGGGAAGCGGCTGGCTGCGTGACCCGCTTGACCACTGAATTATCACTTGCATGGGTTGGCACCATTCCTGATATGATGGAAATGATCACCGCAACCAATAATCTACGAGGGAGAGTCATAGGGCCTCCGGATGAAAATTTGGCATATCCTAGCACGCTCCTGCCATATTTGTGTCGCCGTGGTGAATGTGGGAACAGGAGGGATGCATGACTGAGATGTCGAGGATTGACGATCAACTGCGACGAGCTTTTGAAGGGGATGCCTGGCACGGGCCGGCACTCAAAGAAATTCTCTCGGAGGTCGCTGCCCAGAAGGCGGCCATCAAACCCATTCGCGGACTGCACAGCATCTGGGAGATCGTGCTACATGTGTCCGCCTGGATGCAGGTTGTACGGCGGCGGCTTGGAGGCGAAGTGATTGTCGACCTGCCGCCTGAGGAGGACTGGCCTGCGGTCCGGGACACCGGCAAACAAGCATGGAGCAAATGTCTCGAAGATCTGGAGGGCAGTTACAAGGGCTTGCGCCTGAAAATCTCCCAGATGGAGGACGCGCGGCTCGATGAGACGGTTGCTGGAAAGGAATACACTGTCTATGTTATGCTTCACGGCGCCGTTCAACATAACCTCTATCACGCGGGGCAAATCGCCCTGCTGAAAAAAGCGCGTTGAAGAGTTTTTCGCGCGTTGCGCGGGCGACCGCTATGCTTTGTTCTTGAAGGGAGCGAGGAGAAGCGACTTCGTCGAAGACCATGAATACAAAGAATGAGCCACTTTTTGACGCCTTTCTAAACCAACACGACGAGGAGGCTTGGTCTGAAGTTGTTTCCGCGCTCTTGCCCTCGATTCATCCGGTCGACAAGAATGCCACGCAGATCTGGTTTAAATTCTTTCCGCTTTCGCTGCATCGCGCCCTGAATCAGGCGGAGAACGCGGCTGAATTGGCCGGAAGGCTGCTCCTGGCGGGACAATATGAGCTGAAGAACCAGATCGATTCTTCACATGCATTCTTCTATGGCCACCGTTACTGGCCGGTGGTGAAGAAGGCGGTTGAAGATTTTGCTGAGGGGAGCCGACCTCCTGAAAGCCTGGAACTGGCGGCCCAGATCATCGATGTCGCGCGGGATGTTTCATTGCGCCTTCGGGTCCACGAATCACTCCTCATCGGGATCACGGCCGTGGCTTTCATGACATTGCAGCAGGTGGGAATGAGCGCCTTTACGACCGGGCTGGGAGCGGTCCAGCCCGGTTCGAGGTTCTTCAAGAGAAAGCCGGAGAAGATCCTGAAGGCGCGGGCGCGGGATGATTCCCAGGGCTTGTTCGGTTTTCTCCGTGGGGAAGCGAAACAGTATACCGTCACGTTCAACGAAAACGACAAGAACGCGAAGTTCAAATTGATTTCCTCTCAGCAGATCACCACGGCGGCAGCCAATGACAAGCGGGATTACCGGTCGCGCGATTCCCGTTGCATACCCGAAGAAGGCCCCATCCCCGTGGAATGCCGCGCTGCAACCTGTGGATCATGCTGGGTCGGGATCCTCGCAGGGGCGGAGAAACTCTCTGAGGTGGGTCCGCGGGAATCAAAACAGATCAGGGAATTCGGCTACATTCAGAGTGAGGAGCCAAGACCCCTGATCCGTCTGGCTTGCCAGGCGCATGCTTACGGCGCGGTGTCCATTGTGATCCCGCCGTGGAACGGGGTTTTCGGCAAGTATCTTCGCGCTCAGAAGAAAGACACCCCCGATACCCAGGAAGCCTCCAACCGCTAGCCACACGCAGGGTCAAGGGACATCCTCTCATAGCAGCTCATTCACGAATTTAAAGAGGTACATTAGGCCCCGAGGGCCCGAAGAATGTAGCCCCACCTGACCTTCGCGTTCTTTGCGAAGGGAGGGTGGGGTCAGAATGCGGGGAAAAAACCCTAGCCCCACTTGTGGGGCGATAGGATTTCCCTTACCCCGAGATACACGCGTAGCAATTGAGAAGACCACCCAAATAAGGAAAGAGTCCCACCATGGTGGCCAATTCGGCATCAAGCTGTGAAAGGCGGTACGGAGAGGATACACGGGAGAGATGATGAGAGCAGGGAATTATTTTGCTTGTCTCGGAGGATTCTTTCGCCCCGCAAGCGGGGCTCTCATATTTTCTCTCATCGCTACCCCACCCTCGCTCCGCAAAGAACGCGGAGCATCAGGTGGGGCTACATTCTCTGAGCCCTTCGGGCCTGGTCTGATTCTGTTCCCATCCTGCTCCACCAGAGCGCCCCGTCAGCGCGGCTACATTCTCTGCGCCCTCCGGGCCTGGTTGATTCTGTTCCCATCCTGGCCCCACCAGAGTGCCCAGCCAGCGGGGCTATCACGATTTCTCTCACCGCTGCCCCCACTCTTGCCCCGCAGTAAACGCGGAGCATCCTGCCACGGCGGATCGATTTCTTCCCCTCTTTCATCTGCTTCAACTCCACTACCTGCCATCGCTCTTTCTCGCTCATCAGTAAATGCCCCGTCGCAGCGACTGCTCGGAGGCCCTACTCTAGGGGACATTTCTAAAGAGTCCAAGCGAGGACATTATCAAAGAGTCTCGACAGCTCCCAAGAATTCTGTTGTTTTGGAGGCCCGAAGGTGGTTAACTATCGGTAGTTGCACCGCACGCTTGGGACCTTTTTGTGGCAGGCTTTTTGAAAGTGTCTAGTAAGCGGGCTCCCCAAATCCAGTTATCCTACTCCTTTTTGGCTGTCTTATCCCGCTGAAAGCCACCATCCATGCCGAGGCGTTTAGGAGGAGCTCCACCCAAATTTCCAAGTCCTGATGATGAAGACGAAACCCGAGTGATCTTTGCCGTCATTGTTCGCGCTCATGTCGATGCTGGGGGAATGTTCGGGCTGGCAGAGGGTACGGGCAGGGCCCCGGGTGGAGATAGCTCAACAACGGCAATGCCAATCCGGGTTGGAGGCAAAGTATCCCCCGATTGGCCGAGGTTGCTTTTTAAGGCGAACCCCCTTTCTCCATTTTGATGTCAGTTGTTGTCTAAATTAGTTCATTTCACCTAAGGAGACTTTATGAAAAGAGGATTCTTATTCTGTCTTGCATTCTTCCTTTTGACAGGCCTGTTGATTGCTCAGAACCAGTTCACCGTCAGAGCTTCAAATGTGGCGGCCACCGCGGGGCAAGTAGTGATTCTCGACCCGATCGAGGTGGAGACGACCAGCGTGTTCATTCCCCCAACCAACGCGCTGATGGTGTTGCTTTTCCCTCCCCTCACCAAGGTCTCGTTAATGACCGTGACTCCTGTTTGGTCGGGCGTTACCTCCCTCCCTTGCCAGTTCGTTGACAATCAGGTTGCGTGCCCTCTGCCGCAGGTGCCCACGCCCATGAAACTGACCTTCACGGTGGCCCTGGATCTCTCTAGAGCCGCCTTCAACAAGGATGATGTGGGCTATGTCGACGTTCACGCATTTAACACCCCGGCGCTCGTTAACAATCCCAATGTTCCCGTCTTCGTCGTGACCGAGGGCCCGATAAAGCAGTCTGGCGTGACAGAAAAGGCCCGTTATCCGTTCGTTGTTGACTCTCTATCCAATAAAACTGGCATCTTCATCCGCAATATCGGGACGGCGAAGGCCAAGGTCATCTGCGACATGCTCGATTACTCCGGCGTAAAATGGACGGCCGACGAAATGACCCTGGAGCCAGGCCAGGCGACCCAGTTTCAGATCGGAGACTACAAGAAGGATTGGAGGGGAAGCATGGTGCTCAGCAGCGATCAGGCGATCGAGTCCGTGGCCTTCGTCTGTGACGGGGATTTCAAACTGTGCGTCCCTTATCATTGATAAGAGCGCTCGCACAACATAAGAGCTTCGCGGGGAGTTTTTAACACCCGATCAGGATTGTCGGATTAGGCATTGCATGATTGCTCTTTGACTGCACAAACCTGTGCCATTGATTTCAATTCCCGTTCCATAACCATCGATGAGTATCATTGAAGTGGATCTGAAACCCATTGAAATACTTCATGGAAAGTAGTATGGTTTGGGCGTCAACGGAACCGACAATTCCTCTTATGTGGTGATTGATGGCACCTACAACCTCTTCCAAACAAAGCGAAGAACTACGCAGTCTCATGATTGAAGTGGCGCGCACCCAGCTAGCGGCGGTGACAGCGGCGGTGAAGTTCTGGGATGGCTGGGTGAAATCGGCAGACCAGTATACTCAGGCAATCAGCGCGGAGCTGGCGAAAGTCGATGAGGGAAGCGAAGGCTCGAAGGAGTTTGTAGGCCTTTTCACCGACCTCAGCCGTCAATACTTGCGCGATCTGAGCGATCTGCCGAATCTCGCCGTGAAGCAGTTCTCGGGCGAGATCGAGAAGATTGGCAAACCCGCGGCCAAACGTGCCCGGGCGGCCCGTGCCAAAGATTGATGGAGCTTGCCTCACCTCGGCTGGGCGCGGACATCAAAATCCCCCTTACGCAGTCCCCACTATCCCCGATTTTAGGTATGGCGGGAGTCCCCAGACACCCGCGTGATGCTGTTCCCGGATTAGGCAAGCCCTTGGGCACGCGGGTCCGTGACCGCATCTTTCATGACTGCCATCGCATGCATCCATTTCCGCTCCAGGTCCAGTGACCACTGAAAGTGCCAGAGGGGATCAGCCAGGAGCGATTTCCACCAATCACTTTGCCACCCGATCATGTCCCGCATGCCTTGAACCATAGGGCTGGGTTGGCCTTCGAAGAAGGCTGCCGCGCTCCGGGGACCCAGGGTCATCAGCTCCAGTGCTATTCCCATCCAAATCTGAGAGAGGATCCCGGGAGGATTGATTTCCAGCCCCCCGAAGCAAGCACCGAGAGTGCGGGCGTAGTGCGGATCCTTCTGTGATTTTTCACAACCCCGCGCCACGGCATGAAGCCACGAGTCCTTGAAATGCGTGTTGCGCAGGGTGGCCGCACAAAGATCGAGAAACACCATCGAAGGATCAAAGTACTTCCGGAATGCGCCCTCGTAGGCACACAGGTCTTCAGAATCAAAGCTCCCCGTGGAAAGGGCCTTCAAGATGATCGGGACTGCGATGAGGGCTGACTCCATCGCGGGCGTGATTCCCTCACCCGTCATGGGATCGACAAAGCTGCCGGCATCTCCGATGAGAAGGCCCCGGGTAAAGTAATTCGGGCCTGCTCCGCCATAAGTTTTGACGATCCCGCCGATCGGCGGCCTGCAGAGTCGAAGTCTTGAACATCGTGGATGACTCCGCTTTAACTTTCTCAAGAAGGCATTGAACAGTGCGGGGATCTTGATGGATTGGCGCTGGCAGGTCTCTGACAAAATCCCGACACCCAGGTTCACTCTCCCTCCCGCCATGGGAAACATCCATCCATAACCGGGGAAAAAGTCCTTATCAAAGAAGAAGGCAGCCTCCCCCAACCTCCCGTTGAAACCTTCGGCGTAGGCCCTTTGAGACAACGCGATATGGCGTGGATCTTCAACCAACAACCCCGCGGAACGGGCCACGACTGAGTTGACTCCGTCAGCTCCGATGACGAGATCTCCCCGGTAGCGATCGCGCCGCCCGTTTTTCTCCGTGTGGACAAGAACTCCATCCAGTTCCACAGAGAACCCATGAGCGTAAGTATTCTCAATAACGAGTGCGCCAGCCCGGGCCGCCGTTTCCAGGAGGAGGTGATCGAGGCGTTCTCTCGGAATAATGTATCCATGGGGAGGAAGATCATTGTGGAATCCATAAAAAGGAATTTTGCCCTGATAGCAGCGCTCTGAGTTCACATAAGTGGAGGAGTGGGTAATGGGAAGAGGAGAATCTCCCTCAAGGTTCTTCAGGCATCCCATCTGGTCGATCAGCCGGAGTCCCCGCGGTTCAATGTAGTCTCCGCAAACCTTTTCTCGAGGGAATTGCGCCCGGTCGATCAGCAGTACCTTGACACCCCGCCGGGAGAGATCCCACGCCAGGACGCTTCCTGCGGGGCCGCCACCGACCACGATCACATCTGCCCGCCGCGTTTTCCTGCCGGCGGTCTCATGCTTCAGCTTTTTCCCGGGAGACGCTCTTTGCTGCTTTCTTTTGCTTTCGGATTTAATGGACATGGATTTTGATTCGAGCGGTTGCGGCCTAACGAAGCCATTGATGGGGAATCTTCACCGCCGCAAATATCTGATCCCTCTCAAGGCTGAGCCTCAAACGCAAGGCCTGAGTCCCGGTTACAGGATCACGTTGATCTTTCAAGAACTCGAATGAGACGGCACTTGGTCCCAGGCTAGATCGGAAGAATCTAGATGACCCAATAAACCGATCAGAGGTTTTCCGATACGAAGACAGATAATTTCCGTCGGACTTTGCCCCCAAGCTCATTTCAGGATTGTGACAGCATCCGGGTATCACGAACCAGGGCGATCAACTGTTCGGGAAAACTTGCATTGGCCATCGCCTCGCTCTCCGCCTCGGAAGCGATCAAATCGAGGTATTCCTCCGCTTCCGGCAACGCCGCGACAAGTTTTGCCGTAATGGTCTTGATATTCTTCGGGCTCGGATGTCTGAACAGGATTGCCGTCTCGGGATCCCTAATGGCCATGGCGGCTGGGAGCGTGAGAATCCCGTCTTCGATGTCTTTGGCACTTCCTCCGCCCAGGGCTGTTGTTCCGCGGACGTCGGCCACGTCGTCACAGCCATGATACAGCATACCCAGCAGCTGGCCGAACTTCTGCAGTCGATTATCCCGCGTTCCCAGGCGAGCGCAGATTTCGAACATGGATCCAGTGTCTTCGGCCGCGATCGTCCTCCAGTCTTCTACTCCGAGCGGCTGGCGCCGCAGCCGCCACTGGAGACATTCAGCCACTCCAAGACGCTGCAAAAGTTCCGCCAGTAACCGTGTGTTGTAAGGATCAGAGGCCACCATCTTGGATCCGGCAGAGGAGATGTAGCCTGCGGTCATCAATGCCGGGAGAAATCCGAAGCGGCAATGCAAGGAGAGATTACCTCGGCGGAACCGCGAGCGGTCCAGGATATCATCGATAATCAGGGTGACATTGTGGGTCAGTTCCAGGGCCGCCACAGCCGGGAGTAGGGTCGCGGGAACGGGTTTACCGGTTGTGGCCCGGTAGCACGCGAAGATGGTGACGGGGCGAAAGTACTTGGCTCGTCCGGAAACCTGATGCCGTACGATCTCCCGCACTTCGGGATCGCATTCCTCGACCCACCGCAAGATGAACTCCCTGAGTTGTTGGATCTCTGGAGTCAGTCCCAGCCTGCTGGGCAGTTCCCAGACTGCGCCGTTTCCGTTGGGGTCTGTTTCGGTCGGAGGCATCGAGGTCGGATTTTGTACTTCGGTAAATTATTCCTGTTGGATGGGGCGGGAAACTCAACACTGAGGTTGCGTGGCCGTCGAAGAAGACCGGGCTTCTCCACCCCGTGGACCTCTCCGGTCTTCATAAGTTCTATTTACGGCGGGGCGGCGATACCCGCTGCTGACTGCGACGTTTCCTCTTGACCGGGGGGGGTGACATTGTACCCGTCGGTTTCGCCCGAGAACTCGCTATCAACGGGCTGCCCGGTTGCCGGCGCAGAACAATGGGGATTCGAGTGCCCGGCATACCCGGGACACTGATTTCTCCCAGGTATCTCATCTCCGGAAGGAGACTCTCGTCGATCACAGTCGTCACTCGAACGATCACTTGTTCGCCAGGCTCCAAAGCGATCCTATCCGGTTCAAACGTCATCGCCGGATGAACCAGCCGTCCTTCTGGATCTACAAAAGCGGAAGCAACAACCGATGTGGAGACTCTGTGAGGCAGGCCATTCTCGACCAGGAAGACTCCCATGGCATTACCACCGGCCCGGCCTTCGAGGACCATGGCCGAAGGAGGTGCTCGGTGTGTTGAGGGGGCGGAAGGGCCTTTCGGGACTTCAAACTGTTGGGCTGAACGGCTACCCATCTGAAGGTCCGGACGAAGCTCGGTGACGGAGGTGAACAGGATGTTGAGAATTCGGGCGGTCAGTTGGCCAAGGGTGGAGTAGTAACGGATGTTTGCATTCACGGCATTCCGCCACACCTCCGACAGCGGGACATGTTCGGTCATGCGCAGCCTCGCCTAACGGCCATGCGTGCAAGACCGTTGGCAGTAGAAATGGTCGTACCAATGATGAACATAATCCGGGCAATCCTCTACTTGGACTTCGTGACAGCAGTCCGCACCGGTCGAAGCGACCTTGACTGTCCACCGCAGATAATGGTCACGGCACCCGCGAATCCAGACCAGAATCTCGTATTCTTCCCCCGGCTTGGCCGCGGCCGGAACCGGGAAAGAAACAACAACTGTTCCCCGCGCCAACGGCCCGAGATCCAACTCGGTCGGGCTGAAGGTGACTCCCGCCGAATCACCGGTGGCCTGAAACTGGATCTTGCGTGGAGGCGAAGCACAGTTGGTCACCACTAATCGGAGGGTTGCTGTTGCCCCCGGACAAACAGGGCACATGACCTCCCCCGCAGGTTGAGGCTCCCAGCAGGGGGGCGGAATCTCACAACAACAGCCGTGAGCGGATGAGGTCGGCGTTTGAACCCGCCCAAGAAGCCCGCTCACCATTTGGGCCGATGTCGTCCCCATGGAGCCGAGCAGGGACAATCCGATGCGGGTCCCCTGATCAAACAAGGCTCCGAGAGCTTTTGCGGATTCGGCCAAAGACGGACTGCTGGTGTTCGGATTCATCGCGCCTCCTCACGATCGGATTTTTCATGGATGACTTCAACCTCGACCAGGTAGTGAAAGTCGGAGAACGACCAATAGCCCGAGTAAACATGGCCGGCGCGCAATCGATTCGAGAAGTGAAAATCGACCCTCATTTCCCGTGTGTCTCCCGGGGAAACCTCTCCCGCCCCTTTTTCGACGATCAGGCGCACGAGACCGCCGTGGGACTCGGCCAGTTCGTCCATCAGGCGGTCAATACGACGCTTGCCCTCGGGCAGCTCCTCCACCAGGGCTGCATAGAAAGCTTGATCGACGCCAGAGCCGTCGTACAGACAGAAGGTGTGCTTGGATTCCACGAGGAAGGGAAGATTGCCCAGATTTTGTAAGGTGAGATCCACAGAAACCGTGCCCGCCGATTTCGCTTTGATCATTAAGCTGTGGGGGTTGAGTCGTAACTCGGAGCGCGGATCGACCTCCACGGAGATGGGTAGCTGCCGGCCGCCCACCTCAACTGTCCCCGGATAGGTCCCCGGCGGAGTAGAGCGCGGAAGCCTAAACCTCAGTTGGGAGGTGTTGAGATCCCTGCGAAAAACCGGGCGTACGGCTAGTGGTTGGGAGAGCACTCCCGGAAGATTGACGTGGCAGGTTGGATCGGCTTCGGTGAAAGCTTTCATGTCCACCGAGGCGGAAAGTAAAGTGGGCATCCCCCGGAATCGCAGCGGGTTCGAACCGGGCTTCATCGTGAGGAGGTTACTTCCTTCAGCCTTCATTTCAACCCCCTGGCTTTTGCCGGAACATTGGTTCCCGGAGGATATGAAGGCACCGGTGTCGGGGCTTTCTCGTCGCACCGCTCACAAGGGTTGGGAACGTAAGGTTCGGTGATGACCTGCGCTTCACCACACAGCCGTACACAAAACAACTGAAAGCCGAGGACGGAGACCCCAACGGTAAAATCAGCAGGGACATGCCCCCGAATCGAGGGGATCTCCTTTAACTTCACCGAGACATCGAGCGGGTTGAGGGTGATGGGATTGATCGTCAACGGATCGACACCCAGCTCAATCTTCGGTAAATGATCGATGTTGATGTGGTAGGTGTTGGGAATCCCGCTGATCTCAACCGGAGCAACGACATCCAGGTCGACGTGATATGAGGTTGGTATTTTAACGCCCAAGGCGCCCTCCTCGGGTGAATCATTTTTCCACTGATGGGGGCAGTCTATCGGTGGGTACACACTTTGTCAAGCCATCGAGCACGAGGGAATTCGTGAAAATATGCACGGGTCAAGAGTCAGATGTCCGATAGTAAGCCATGAGCTGCCGGCGGTCGATCGAATGTCAACAAAACAAACATGAGGTAAGTGATCTGTTTGGTGTGACGATTGATTTGTTCCCCAACCTCAGCCCCGAGATATTCACGAGAGGGAGGGTAAAACTATTCAAGGACTGCTTCCATTGCCGCGCACGGCCTTGATCTATACTGTTTGAGTTCTCATAGGATTAGCTGGAAGCCTGGTCTGCCCGCCCTGAAAACAAAGCCAGGGGGACCGCCCACCGAAGACACGTTGCAAGAGGAAACTCAAGCACCTCTCCCCACATCTGACTTAGTGAAGCTATCCTCAGACGGTCTGGCGATGAGTGTCCTCATCCGTCACATTGAATTGGCCCGATACAAGGGTTTATAATCGAACTGAAGAAAGGAGCTTTCGCTCATTGAAACAACCATTTGCCAAGTCCTCCCGAAAGGAGGCCCCATGATCGCCCTCAAGCTCATTCGTCTGATTGAAAAGAACGCCGATGGGTTAGCTGACCGCCTTATCAAGACTGTGAATGAACATCCTCGTACTCAGATTTTTTGCAAAAATATCTCCAAAGAGGAACTGCGCGAACGGGCCTATGAAATCTATCGACATCTTTCTGATTGCCTCATGCAAAAAACGGATGATGAAATCCGGAAGAAAAACATTGCCATAGGGGAACGCCGAGCAGAACAAGGAGTGCCTCTCCACGAGGTCATCTTCGCACTGATCTTAGTCAAGGAGAATCTTTGGAAAGAGGTGAAGGAATCCGGAATCGGAGACAATGCCATCGAATTGTTCCAGGCACTGGAGCTGGTCGACCGGGTCAACCAGTTCTTTGACAAAGCGATCTATTACATGGCCCTGGGCTATGAAAACGCTTATCTTTCCGGGAAGGCGGAATTGCGAACTCCCAGCGAGAAGGAGCAGAAGGAGTTTAAAGAATTGCGACACCTAGTTTTGCCCTGGTGGCCGTAATCCAGTTCTTTGCGGCATCGCGGTAACGGGTTTTCAGGATCGACAACAGGAGCATTGATCCGATCACAACGGCCAGGCCGAGGCTGGCACTCGGAATGGAAAGATCGTGGGAGAAGCCATTGAACCTCCCATAAACGAAGGGGATATGTACCCAATACACCAGTAACGAAGTTTGGCCGATCTGCGCAACCCAACTGAATCCACGTCGCCCCACCCATTCACACCACCAAAAAGAAAAGGCCACCATCAGGAGCAATACGCCGAACTTGACCGCAAAGAAATTAGGCGAGGTGTGCCAATAATCGTACACCGGGTAGAGTTGAAGCGGGAGGCGGTCCAGGATCATTCCGGCGGCAATGGAGGCCACTCCACTCGCAGCGAACCAGACCATCAGCTTCGATTCCTTGAATTTTTCATTAGTGGAAATAATCAGGGTTCCGACAAAAAGTCCCGCGAAAGCGAATCCCACCCATGGAAAAACCGGGAAGAACCATGGACGTCGGCCCCCGTGCAAATAGTCTGTGATGAGGGAGGGGACCCATGAAGGATACGATCCGTACCAGACTAGGGGAGTCACCATCGCCATGGCCAGGGTCGTCAGTCCCGTCAATAGGTAGTCCTGCTTTCGTGTACTGGAGATCGAGATCACCAGTCCCATCAGCATCAGCGACAAACCGATGGTGTTGAGAATGTCGACGCGCAGCAGGTCTTTCCACGGGGCCCAGGGGAGCCCCAGGATGAATTCCTGGGCTCGGAAGGCGAGGCCAAGCAAAAAAATCTTGAATCCGCGTCTCAAGGTGGTCTCCATTTTAGCGCTCACGCTTAATCCCTTCTTTCGCAGGGATTGCGTAAGCAGTGCCATGGAGACACCCGCCAGAAACAAGAACATGGGAGCAGGCATGCCGCCGATTCGCTGGGACAACGCAAAGAACCAGCCACTGCGGGCCGACGGCAAGAGCCAGGAATCATAGACGTGGGTCTGAAACATCAACACGCAGGCGAGGCCCCGCATCCAGTCGATGTATAGAAGGCGGTTTTTCTTGGTGGGTGCCGGAGTCGGTAAGCTACTCATGCCAGCCCTCTCCCGAGTAAAGGGCTAAGAATCTAGCATAGTTGATTCGCTTTATGAAATGGAAATGCGAGCACCCGGCCGGCTGTGAATGCAAATAGGAGGGTCCCGAATGGATTGATCTCACCGACGAGTTCGCCTACCATGAGCGGCAGCCGGATGTCGGGATCACGGTCTCACCAAATACCAGGGAGGACCCAATGGCGAAAATGACGTTCTTTTTCAAATCAACTTGAACCACCTGCCGAAGAGCAAGAAGTTTCTTGCAAAAGAGAAAAATAGAGATGGCGGAGCGCGACCTGGGGAAACACCCGCTCTCCGTGGAGGAGTTGCGTTCCCTGATCGGGGACAGGGATTACCGGCTGTTCCTGAATTCAAGGAATGAGCTCTACCGCAGCCTGAATATGAAGGCCATTCCCCCCTCATTTGAGGACGCCCTGAAATTGATGGCTAAGGAGCCCAATCTGATCAAGCGTCCGATCGTACAGGTGGGCAAGAGGCTCTACTTCGGATTCGACGAAAAACAGTGGGAGGACTTGGAGCGATAGAGATTCGCTGCCATCCCAAGATTGGAGCATCCGAGGAGCAGAGAGGTCGATTCTTATCCAGTGCAGACGGAGGGGTTTGATTCAAAAGGGCCGGGTGGTTTGAAGAACTAGGTTGGGTGACCGAGACGGGGGCTTGAAGCAGAGCCTCGACCCCTCGGGCAGCCTAAATTTTTCACGCGACGCACCGCGCATTTCTGCTAGACTGTTCACTCTGCTGGGGTTTGAGGAGATGTGTAATTGCAGGGAGGCGGCCTTTCGTTTGTGGGGGTGCTGGAGCGCTCCCTGGTTGAGCGGGGGCAAATTCATCTCGGGAAGGGATGTTGGAGTCATTATGGCTGAAGTCGCAACGCAAGTTTATTCCTGTGAGCATTGTGCGCACCATGTAAAGGAATCCCGCCGGGGACATTTCAAGGATGATCCCTATCTTGGGAAAGAACCGGATTTTTGCAATGCCGTCGAGATAACGATCGAAGAGCGCCAGAGATTTCACGTCTGTGGAGGAAAGACCCGCCTGGACCAGTGCCCCGCCTATCGCTACGATCCGTTCAAAACGTAAGAGGTGTCAGGTGTCGGGTGTCAGGTGTCGGGAAAACGAACTCGGATACATTGAAACTGATAGCGAGTCCAGGACCCTGAGGCCAGAGAACCGAAGGTATTTCCTGGCCATGTTGCGCCTCCATAAGGGCTTCCCCAGACACCCGACACCTGGTCCCCGAAACCTTTCCTCCACTCGACTTTCCTTGTGAAAAAGTTCATAATAAGTGCACGTCTTGAGGGAGCGAGTGCGGTGGCACTCGTGAATGAGCGAGTCCCTTCCCGGAGGTATCCATGAAACGACTGTTAATTTTCCTCGGTGTCTGTGCTCTTCTTTGTTTTTCGCTTCAACTGTCTTCTGCGGTCAAGAAGGAGTGCTGTCCAACTCACTTCCAGATTCTGAAGGCCTACCAGGAATCAGCGCAGGGACTTGTGGATAAGGTTAAAGCGGAAAGTATCGAGGAATTTGAGAAACGTTACCATGACAAAGAGGCCCTGACCTATCTTGAACTGGTCTCCGGGACTTTGGGTGAGATTGCGGACCACTACAAAGAGATGGGCGCCTCGGAAGATGAAGCCACCGCGCGCAGCACACTGGAGCGAGTAGGCAAATACATCAAACAGTTGAAAGACGTCAAAGGCGCCCAGGCCAAGAAGCTGGTAGAGTCGATCAAAGTAACTATCTGAATAAATTGAAACTGAA
>JBAVHJ010000556.1:0-2665 GCA_049685715.1 Terriglobia bacterium
GGCGACGACTGCGGAGAAGAGCGGGGTTTTCCCTCATCCGGTGTGCGTGGCCTTTTCGGGTAGCACGTGCACTCAGACCGCTTCACAGATCACCAACATCAACCCCGTGGCGGCTGCGTACATCAAGGATATATTCGCAGGTGTTCCGGATCCCCAGAACACCGTGACCAATAACCTGTTTGTTCCGCTTCGAAATATCTTTAATGCCCGCCAGGAGCTGATTCGAATCGATCATATCTTTGGTCCAAGACTCTCCCTCTCGGGTCGCTACCTTCAAGATTCGATACCTACTGTAGAACCTGGAGGCCTCTTTACGGGAAGCGTCCTACCGGGAGTGGCCACGACCAGCACCAATTCGCCGGGGAAAAGCTTGACAATACGGGCAACCTCGACGTTTTCACCAACCTGGTTGAATGAGGTAGGGTACGCCTTCTCTTACGGCGCCATCATCAGCAATGACATTGGATCGAATTCGACCAGCGCGTCTCCGGATATCAAAATTCCATTGCCCTTCCCGGTGACACTGGGCCGGATTCCCAGTGTAAGTTTTACTGGTGGGTCCGGAGTCGCGGGTTTCGGCCCCTATCAGGACTACAATCGGAACCACAATATCTGGGATAACATGACGAAGATCTGGGGGCGACACACCACCAAGTTTGGATTCACTTACTACCACTATCAGAAGACCGAAAACGCAGGTGGGAGCAACGTGGGCAGCTTTACTTTTGCCAACACGGGTAAGCCCGCCGCCGCGACCAACTTTGAGCAGAGTTGGGCGAACTTCCTTCTTGGAAATGTATCCTCGTTCACCCAAGCCTCCCTGGATCTGACCCCGGATATCCGGACTCACCAGTATGAGATCTATGCTCAAGATGAATTCCGCCTCCGGCCGAATCTGACCTTAAGTTATGGCGTCCGGTACTCACAGTTTCGACAGCCCATTGACCATGCGGGTTTCATGACCAATTTCGACCCCTCGACTTACAATCCAGCGAACGCCCCCAAAATCGATCCCGTGAGCGGCAATATCCTTCCGGGGAACTTTGATCCCAACAATGGGATTATCATTGCCGATCAAAATTCACCTTTTGGCAGCAAAGCTGGGAACGAGAGCAATAAGAATTTTGCTCCCCGCCTCGGCTTGGTCTGGGATCCCTTTGGAGATGGCAAGACCGCCATTCGAACGGGGTACGGTATCTTCTATGATGCGATCCTGTTTGGCGTCTATGAACAGAACATTTTCGCCAACCCTCCCTTCGTTCAAAGCATTAACATCAGCAACACACGTTTCGAAAACCCCACGGCAGGAACACCGGTGGTGTCGTTGGCGCCAAAGACCGTGCATGGAACCCCGGTGCCAGCAAGCACGCCGTATGTTCAACAGTGGAGTTTGGATGTCCAGCGGGAGTTGGGACGCGGGTTAGTGGTAGATGTGGGGTACTTTGGAAGCAAAGGCACCCACTTGCTCGGCATCGTTGATCTTAACCTGTTACCCCCAGGTGCGGCCATTGCAGCGGGCTTGGTCCCCGCGGGGACGCAGTTTACAACTGCCAATGAACCGCGGTTGAACGCACTCCGTCCTTTCCAGGGGTACGTGGCAGTCAATTCTCTGGAAACGTGGTTCAACTCGAATTACCACTCCCTGCAAGTGAGTTTACAGAAGCGATTCAGTGGAAATTCGTTGTTCAATCTTTCTTACACGTGGTCGAAGAATCTGACGGACAATCAGTCTGACCGCAGTAATGCTCCGCAGGATTCTTCCAACCGGCATGGCGGGGAGTATGGTTTGGCAGCGCTGAATCGAACGAATGTGTTAACCGCCAATTACGTGTATGCCTTTCCCTGGTTCAAGAACCAGCAAGGCGCCCTGGGTCATCTGCTTGGAGGTTGGGAGATGTCGGGGATCACAACCTATGCCTCCGGAAATCCTTTGACGGCAACTACTTCGAGTGTCGATCCGGCCGGTATCGGATTCCTTGGGGCTAGCGCGGCAGGCCCTCGTCCGGACATGGTTGGAAATCCCAACAACGGCGCCCCGAATACCATCGGGCAGTGGTTCAATACCTCCGCATTTGCCAATGTGCCTGCGGGCGTGATACGGCCGGGAAATGCAGGTCGGGGGACAATTCTAGGGCCCGGTTATGGTCGCTGGGATTTCTCCATCTTCAAGAACATCAAGGTACGGGAACCTCTTAATATCCAGTTCCGGACTGAGATGTTTAACGTCTTCAACCACACCAACCCGCTTGCAGTGAGCACCAACGTCACGGCGAGTAACTTTGGTCAGATTACCAGCACCCGTGATCCTCGGATCATCCAGTTCGGATTGAAGTTTAGTTTCTAGCCTGTCTCACAGGAGTAATGGAAATACGCTTTAGGGCCTGGAGCGTTTGATCTCCAGGCCTTTTTTATGATTTGAAGACGCTCATTCCTAGTTTTGGACCTGGTTCTTCTTACGGAAATTGAAGTGGTTTTACGAATGCAAGTGTTCCCCGCGACTTTCCCAATGGGTCGTCGTTGAGCTTACCCTCCGATATACCGCCGGTTCTCTAGTGTGATATTCTGGGCGGCGTTCGATAGACCGCATCTCCTCATTAAAAGGCGTTGAATGGAGCAAGTCGCGGACAGGGTGTCGGTGATCGTCCCTTGTTTCAACGAGGGGGAC
>JBAVHJ010000557.1:0-12621 GCA_049685715.1 Terriglobia bacterium
CAACTGTGCGTTGGTTGCGTGCTTCCCCATGCGCTCCAGAAGGGCCTGGCCTGGTTCGAGCCGCAGGTCAAGGATGGCCAACTGCGCACCACATCCGGCCAGCGCCCAGGCGATCTCGCTCCCCAGGACTCCAGTACCCCCCGTGATGACCACCGTCTGTCCTGTGAAATCGTATAGTTGCGCCAGTTTGTCCATCGTCATCGGCATCGGGGGCATTCTCTCTTCATCCGTGTTTGTATTCATGGGGTCAGCTGCCTATCTCGGTAATCGTTTCATCTCGGGATGTGTTGCCAAGGAATACTTCAGGCGGCGGGCCACCTTCCATCGCGCCTGAAATAAGGCCTCCTCATTTCATTTGAACCCGCCTTCATTTGTGACACCGGACTTCGAGTATTAAGAGTACTATTGATTCAAAGTGGTCATACCACATTTCAATAATATTAAAAAGTTATTACCATCACCTTAATAAAAAGTCAAGGCATTATATATTCATGTTTGTCATATATATACACATTCAAAGGTATTTATTGTTGATAAAGTTATAGGTTTGTGATAAACATGTTCTTTGTAAGTGGTCATACCAAATCTTGTTTACTAATAAATGATAAGGTTTCTTGGAAAAGGCAGCAGGACTCCATAGGCGGGGATAAAGGCACGGTTGACTTTGACCTTTTGAACTGGATTCCGGATAGAGGTGGGGTACAAAGAATGATGGACAAGTTTGAAGGTTTCGCGGCGGCTCAACTCGTGGTGTCACATGTGCGCGGTCTGATCGAACTGGGTCAACTCCGGTCGGGCGACCGACTCCCTTCGGAGAGGGAGCTTGCTCTTCAGTTGGGAGTGAGCCGGGCTAGCCTGCGCGCCGGCCTGCGGTCGCTTGCTGCAATGGGCGTGGTGCAGACCCGACATGGATCCGGTTCCTTTATTACGCCGGGACGGCCTGCGCTGGCCACTGATGCTCTGAGCTTTCTCGCCGCGCTGCACGGCTTTACTCCCGCCCAGATGTTTGAAGCGAGGTTAGTGCTTGAGGTGTCGGTGGCCGGTCTGGCGGCGGAACGCGCTGCTTCAGAGCAGTTGGTCGTCATCAGTGACGAAGCGACAGGGATGTTTGCGTCGCTGGACGATCCCCAGGCGTTCCTCCTCCACGATGCACTTTTTCACCGCGCGGTGGCTGCCGCTTCCGGTAATCCCATCTTGTCGACGCTCGTCAACATGGTCTCGGAGTTGTTCCGCGAACAGCGCCGGCAGACGATCGGCCGCGCCAGCGACCTCAAGGAATCTGCCGAGGAGCATCGATCTATTTACCAGGCGATTCGCGCCCACGATCCGGAACGCGCCCGCCGCATGATGAATGACCATCTGCAACGCGCAGAGCGTGCCCAGGTGATTGAGGAAACCGGATCCGGTGCGCCCGCCGGCGCGGCTGAGGTTGCAGTGAAATCTTGAAATTCCCATTCCACCACGGGGAGTCCTCGGGTTCTTCAATAGGAACGACGAATGACATGCCGCGTTACCTCCCTTTTCGCACTCGCCATCCTTCTCGCTCCGTCCTGGACGGCGGCACGTGATTTACTGGTGGCGGCCGACGGCTCCGGTGACTTTCAGACAGTTCAGGCGGCCGTGGATTCGGTGCCGGATGACAGTCGCGAACGCACGGTCCTGTTCATCAAGAACGGCACCTACCAGGAGCAGGTACGAATCCACAAACCGTTCCTGACGTTCCGTGGTGAAGACCGCAAGAAGACCCGGATCGTTTCAGAAGTGGACACCAGCGCCTGCCCCATCCAGCCCGGCCAGTCCAAAGAAGAGCAGTGTTCCGTCATCATTGCGGACGCAAGTGATCTCATGTTTGAAAACTTTACCGTCTTGAATTCATTTCAGGGCCGCGGCAAAGGCGCCGCCCTCTCGGTTATCGGAGGAGCTAGGCGCACCGTCATCGCGAATGTCGACGTGGTCGGCTATGGCGGTGATACGCTGGTCCTCACATCCCGCGGCGAATATTACCTGAACGACGTGTATGTGTCCGGCACTTATCACATCATCGTCCCTCGCGGCACCACTTACGCGGTGAACTCCACGTTCTGGTGCCTGGGTGATCCGCACTGCCTCTTCAATGAAGGCATCCTGCACGAGTCGGACAAGATGGTGATCCGTCACTCCGTAATTGACGGTCCGGCGCCCTTCGGCCTCGGCTCTTACTTCCGCGATGCCGCGTGGTACTTCATCGAAAATACGATCTCAGACAAGCTGACACCAGACGGACAGATCGTCCGCGAGCCTGCCCGCAATTACGAAATGAAATGGGGAGAGGGGCGAATCTATTTTGCGGATAACAAAGCGCCCAATTACGCTTGGCTCGGAGACAATCTCGAGACGTCTCCGGCAAAAGTGAAAACGGCCGTAACTGCCGCGTGGACTTTTCCCGAGTGGGATCCCGAGAGCAAGACACACGCTGTCATCACTCGGATCGAAACAGGCTCTGACCAAGTCCGGCTCGTGTTCAATGAGAGTGTCACGGTTCATGGACACCCCCGCATCAAGCTGGCCTCGGGCCGGTCGGCGGTCTATGTGTCGGGCAGCGGAACGGACACGCTCGTTTTCAAGGCGCCGTGCCCGTGCCTTCCTGTCGTAGTGCAGTTAAATGGCGCTGCGATCTTCGCCTCTGCAGCGTCACTTCATTCGCGTGATGCCGATCTGTCACTCGTTCAATCGAAGCGAGCCAAGTAGAACCTTGTCTCTGGTAGTCACGCCGAGTCCGCCCCTGGCGGACGACGGTGGGGGATTGTGCTTCGTTTCATGACCTCTCAGGCTCGCTTGGAAAGAGCGGCTTCCGATGCCCCCGCCGTGAACTCCACTTCGTGGGCAGCGCGGGAGAGTCGGTTGCCGATCAATGAAACCTCGCGGTTCGATGTTCCCTTCAGTTCCAGAAACGTCCCCGTCCCCTCGGCCGCGGTGCAGGATTGCAGCACGGCGTCATTCACGTTTTCGAAGCGGATGACCGGCTGATCCCCTTTCGGTGGGCGGGAGGTGAAACGGTATACCTCCATTTCGTCGACTCCGTCCACGGCGAGTGCCGGGCCCTTCCCGGCGTTGACCCGGATATTGTCGATGATCAACCCCTGGACGTTGGTGCAGGCAATTCCGGTGGCGGCGCCCTCCACGACCATGTTGCTGACGCTGACCTCCTGGATCGGCATTTCGGGCAGCCCTTCGATCAACGCGGGGCGCTTGACCCCCGTCGCGATGATTTCGCTAAAATGAAAATTTCGGAAGGTGGGCGTGCCTTCGTTCACCGGCTGGGCTGTGTGCATGTCTCCGCCGGTATAAAACATCGTCACTGTAATGGCCTCGCCCACGTTGCGCATCACCACGTTGGAAGCGCGAACATTTTCCACTACGTTGCCCCGGCCGCGTGCGGTCTTGAAACGCAAGCCGCGTTCCGTGCCGTCACAAACACAATTACTGATGGCCACATTCTTCACCCCGCCGGCGGTTTCGCTGCCCACTCCCACGCCACAATGTCCCGTGCCAAAGACGCAGTTGGTCACGGTGATGTTTTCGGAAGGGACGCCCCGTTCCTGGTAGCGGTAACCGGACTTAATAATGATGCAGTCGTCGCCCACACTGATGGTGCAGTTTGAAATGCGCACGTCCTTCGAGGAGTCCGGATCAATTCCATCGGTGTTGGGTGCGTCCCGGGGGGCCGTGATGGTCACCCCATCGATGCAGACGTTTTCACAAAGCACGGGGTGGATGTTCCAGGAGGGTGAATTGATAACGGTGATGCCGCGGATCAAGACATTTTTGCAGCGATACAGATTGATCATGCGGGGCCGGCCCCATTTCAGCGGTGAGCCGGGAGGATTTTCGCTCTCGCGGTCATCGAGTCCCATCTTTCTGCGGAGGTCACGGACAATCCGGAAGGCGTTCCACCAGGCTTCGCCCTGCCCATCGAGCGTGCCGCGGCCGGTGATCGAAACGTTCTCCAGATCGGCCCCGGTAAACAAGGAGGCATAAACCGCCCGGTCAATGCCTTCCCAGCGTCCCTGGATCGTCGGGACGCTCGCGAAATCCGTGGTGAAGAGCAGCATTGCCCCGGCCAGGATCTCCACGTGGACATGGCTTTTCAGAAAGAGGGCGCTGGTGAGATACCGGCCCGCAGGGATGATTACTTTGCCGCCTCCGGCCTGTGCGCACACATCCACCGCTTTCTGGAGCGCCGAGGTGCAAAGAGTCTTTCCATCCCCCACGGCGCCGAATTCGACGACGTTGAAGAATGGGCCGGTGTGATCTTTCTTAGCCCCGGACGGGTCGGTGGTAGCGGCGGCCGCGGTGGAGAGGGTGGCGGCGGGCAGGGTCAAAGCCGCACCGATGGCAAAGCGCTTTATGAAATCGCGACGTGGACGGTGGTTCGACATGTTGCCTCCTGGAACTTCATACAAGGTGGTTTGCTATTGTTGGTCGCCCGAACAGGAGTTCTGACAAAAAGACTTGATCGTGCGGGCGGAATCATCCCGCCGGGGGGAAAACAACTCAGACTCATGCGGGTTGAAGCGGCTGTACCGCGCTTCCATTCCGAAATCCGAAATCCCCAATCCGCATTGGAATAGGTCTAGGACATGCTGGAAGCTGAGCGCCGTCATCGCGCCGTGACCGTCACCTCCAGCGGCGATCGAAGCCGGGCGGCGTATTGTGAAAGATAGTGATCCCAGTCCTCCACGGTGAGAAAGTCACCGCTCTTGCTCCAGCCGAATCCAGCGTAATACACGGCCGGCAAGTCCACCGGGACCTTGGCAACAACCAGGGAATTGGCCTTGTCTTCGGTGAGGTCCACAATTTCAGCGGGATTGACGAGGATGCCGCATCCGAGTTGTCCGGCATCGTCCTTGAGCGGCTCCCAGGTGCGAAGAGAGCCTCGCTCACGACTCGCCGATATTGCGGAACCCGGGCTCTTCTTGATGCCGATGGCATATGTCTGTGCGGGGGGCCCGCCTTGGACCGTGTAGCGGCTTTCAAAGCGGTTGAGATTGTGGCCGGCATCCAGGGTGATCCGTTTGACCTCGGAGAGCCGTGTGCCGCCCGCGTCCCAAGTTTCATAAGTGAGTTCGAACATGACGCGAATCGGGCCGTTAGCGAAAACATGGGAGTGCCGGAAGTTGGCCGATGGGTACAGACGTCCGGCCACCCACAGCCCGTCGCCCCCGCAGCCCCGGCTGGTGCCGGCAGAGTAAAAGTCGGCGCCCTCGCCATGATCGCGATGATAGTCATCCACCAGGTACCAATCGTTGATGACGAGTCGCCGGACCCGCTTGCACCAGACGTCGACGGCGCTGCTGGTCAGGGGTTCCCGGGCCCATGTTTCCAAGGCGGCCCCATACATGCGGTGGGCGATGCGATCATTTTCCCAGGCGAAATCGTCACGGCGCTCCTGGACGAAACGCCCATAGGCTTTGAAGTCTTCGCGTCGTGGCTCGGCGCGGGCGCCCACGCTCAGCTGGAATCGCCGGGTTTCCAGCGGCCCGAGGTCGGCCTGGAAAATCAGCTCCTCGAATTTGCCGTCGTCGTTGGTGTCCACCGCTTGGGTGAGCCGTTCCTGGCCGGTACGCTCATCACGCACATGCACGCGGCGGAGATCATCCACCGGGAGCAGGCGTCCCAGATCGGCGGCCTGCAACACAATCGTCTCTGCGGGTCGCGGGAGATTAATCGCGTTGCGCACGGTGACCTCGGCGGACGAAGACGCAGGCACAGCGGGAATCACCGGCAAGACAAGACTGAAGCTTATGAGGACAGCAGCGGCGATGCGAATCATGTTCTTTTTCTCCAGGAACTCGAGGCCGGACGCGCTCGACATCCTCTTCATCGGTTGCGCAACCGGTAGTGAAAGGTATTCAACGTCCGCTCGATGTCAAACGAGCGAAGCATCGCGATGACTTCAGCGCCGGCCATCAAGACCGGCCCGTACCCTTGCATGGCCCCGGGGTCGGTGGGGCGGTTGTAGTAATAGACTGCATCGTAGGCGGCGGTTGTTCCCACGCAGATGCCTTCGATCCGGCCGTCCTCCCGCACCCGCTTGGCAATGGCCTGCCAGCCGGTTTGGGCGACGGGTGCATAAACCGGGCTCAGCCATCCGCGATTGACGCCGCGCGCGATGGCGAAGGTGAACATGGCGGAGGCCGAAGTTTCAAGGTAGCTGTCGGGCTTGTCCAGTAGCTGGTGCCACAGGCCATTGCCGCTTTGCACGGCGGCGGCCCCCTCGACGCCGCGCTGAAAAATATCGAGCACGCGCGCGCGGGCAGGGTGGTCGTCGGGCATCACGCTGAGCAGCTCCGCCATCGCCATCAGCGCCCAGCCGGCCCCGCGTCCCCAATAGAAGTGCGGGTCATATGCGGTATTCTCAAACCACGAATGGTCATACAACCCGGTGGTCCGGTTCTGCAGGCGTTCCGACATTTGAACCACCTGCCTCGCGGCGTCGTCGAGGTAAGCACGGTCCCCGGTCAACTGGCTCATCTGGGCGAGGAAGGGAACACTCATATAGAGGTCATCCACCCACAGCGAGACTGGCTGTGGCCGAGGGCGAGCGAGTGTGCCGTCCTTCATCCGCATCTGTTGATGAGAGATGAAATCGGCGACCCGGTCAATGGCAGCCCGGTATCGCGGGTCTTTCTTCTTTCCGTACGCCTTGATGAGAGCGGCTCCGATCGCGCCGCCATCGTCGAGTTCGCGCATGTCCAGCAGGCGTCGATAGCCTTGGCGCTGGGGTCCGAATTGGGCGGCCTGGCGGCGGAAGTAATCGAGGTGGTCGAAGATGAAGTTGAAATTCCTGAACGCGTAGTCCTGGTATCGCGGGTCCCCGGTCACCTCGGACACCTGGAGCATGCCTGCCAAAACGACACCCATGGAATAGGTCCAGTCATTAAACTCGCCCGTGCCAAGGTCGATCCCCGCGGACTTGATCGGATGGGACAAATCCGTGATGGGCTGGTGCGTCTCCGTATCGATAATGCGGTAGGGAGTGGATCGGACGAAGAACCCCTGGATGCGCTCAAGAACCTCCTTGACCTCGCCTTCCAACGGCACCGTATAGTCGACCCCCGGAGCGATCGAAGGCTGGGAGAACGTGGGGTCACTGCGGCCCGGTTGAAGTCTGGCCGGCGCCTCAGTCCCGGTTCCGGAGGTTTGCGCCCAGGCGGCGGCAGACAGGGTCAGCAGGAGCAGCAGGACCGGTATGGGAATCCCCTTGAGGGTGTGTCTCGGTTCCGTGGACATGTTCGGTTCTCGCTTCAGCTCACCACGGCATCGGCCAGCGGGCTGCGGCGGGGAGCTGTCGGAATGAGAAAAATTGGTTTCAAGTGGCGCTCGTAAAGGTTGGCGGTGACGTTCGGTGCGATCGACTCCTCGCAGGCGTCCAACAGATGCAGGTAGCGTTGTCCCAGTTGTGCGGCAATCTTGTAGCCGACGTGGAGCAACTGCCGGAAGCTGGGATTGAATTCCTCACAGCGGGGATCATGGCGCAGCGCGTTCGCATATTGCCCCGAAGACCAACCCTTGACCTGGTCCGGGAGCGGGAGCCTTGCAGGGTCAATGTCGATGACGGTCGCATAAGGGGCACACAGTTCCTCGCGGCGGGCGTAAGCCTGGGTGTAAATTTCCCGGACCAGCGCCAGTCCCTCGCCGCCCGCCTCGGCCAGCCCAATCAGTTCTTCCAGCCAGGTCGTCCCCGCCGTCTTCACGTGAACACCGGCCCCGGAGTCCCGCAAGGCGCGACCCATCGCCGGATAGATTGAGAATTTATCGCTCCCGGAATGAATACTGAGTTTCAGCTCGGAAGGGAGGCCGTAATGGCGGACGGCGTGCGCGAGGACGGCGAGGTCGTCGCGGAACTCAGATTCGAATTGAAGCGGATCGCCGACGTAATCCACCCCCTTGTTAAACCGGCCGGTGAATTTGGGAGCGATGGCCTGCACCGGGACCCCTTGATCCGAAAGAGCGGCCAGGATCACGAGCAGTTCAGCCGGTGTCTGCGGGCTGTCGGTTTCATCCATGGAGACTTCTGTAATGAAGCGGTCTCCCCGTTCAGCCGCCGCGATGCGGCGGTAAAGTTGAGCCGCCGCGCCCACCGCGAAAAGATACTTTCCCGCGATCTGGAGGAGGGCTGCGCGCGTGATCTCCAGAGGACGTTCATGGCCGGGGAGGTCAATGCGCGACAGCAATTCAGAGTGCTTCGATAGAAATCCGTCCACCTCGTTACGGGGCGCCGGTTGGCCGATGGCGGCGGCCACGTCGAGCGTGTAGTAGTCGCTGGAGTCCAGAAAACCCTCCACCGTTTCCAGCGTGATGTGATCGGCATCCACGTGGAAGGGGCGGGTCCAGCCCAGCTCCCGCACGGCCGCTTCGGCGGCGGTGCGCACACTGCCGGGCTTTGAGCCCACAATGAGGTGCTCGCGATTAGACTTGTTCCAGACGGGAATGATCTCGAGGTCCTCCTGCGTGGCAAGCATGCAGGCGCGCAACTGCGCCCGCGCCTGGCGGGCAAAACGGTCACCGACCCCAAAAGAATATTTTGCAAGAGGGAGGCCGGGTCGGGCCGGGGACGAAGACCAAGGGGTTGGCATCATGGTGGGGTTCCTCAAACGGCGGTTCCGCGGGATTGGGTCCGGTCAATACTGTTGCCTTCCGGAGGTGTTCGATGTTTTATCAAATGCAACAGCATTGTATTTGACAAAACAATTTTTTCATGATGGGATAGGCTTTGTCAACCCGCTTTTTCACGGCCGTGCGAGGGTCCGTGAGACAGGGAGCCGCCGGGCGCGTCGGGGGGAGAAGAAAATCGGGGCCGGCGCGGCCTTACAAAATTGCTTGACAGCCGTTTGGAATCGTGGCAGCATAATTCACGTAATACAACATTGTTGTATTAGGTAAAACATGAGAATCGCACGGACCACCACCGGAAAGTACGTCGTCGAAGCCGTTGCTAAGGCGCTCGACATCCTGGAGACCTTCAACAATGCCGAGGGCCTGACGCTCAACGAGATCAGCGGGCGGGTCGGTTTGAACAAGAGCCGCACCTTCCGCCTGCTTTACACCCTGGCGGAGCACGGCTATGTCGAGCGGAGTGCCGACGGGTCGCGCTACGCGCTGGGCATGAAGCTTTTCGAAAGGGCGTCCAATGTGCGCCGCGACCTGAAGGACGTGACGCGCGAATTCATGCTCGAACTCCATCACCGCTTCAACGAGACCGTCAACCTCGGAGTTCTGGATAACGGGCAGATCCTGTATCTCGACATCCTTCAAAACTCGCGGCCCTTCCGCATGACGGCGACGGCGGGGTGCCGCATGCCGACCTACGTGACGTCCATGGGCAAGGCGATCCTGGCCTACCTGCCCATTGAAGATCCCGGTTCGGCGGCGCACGCGTTTGTGGCCAAACTCTCCAGGACGCGGCTGCAGACCTTGCGCCGCGAATTGGAAGTAGTTCGCCGCCGCGGTTACGCCATGGACAACGAAGAGAACGAACCCGGGGTGGCCTGCATCGGAGCGCCTGTCTTCGATGCCAACGGCCAGCCCGTCGCCGCCATCAGCGTGTCCGGACCGGTTCACCGGATTCTTGGCAAGGAGAGGAACATCGCCGGCTCGGTGATTGAGGTCTGTCTGGGCGTTTCCAAGATCCTCGGATATCAATCGGTGGAGACCCGTTCCTCGAGAGCGGCCGGCTGATCGTCACCACGTTCCGCCGGCGTGGTGCCGCGAGCGGGAGTGAGGACGGGGCCCACCGAGTTGTATCGTTGCATTCAAGTCAGGGATGAAGCAGGGTCACGCGGGCAGGGAGGCTGCCTGGCCGTGATCATGGAGGCATCAGCAAGAATTGACCGCAAGGTCACGAAACCAGCCTGGGACGGCTTGAAGGGGGTCCTTGTGAGCAGTGCCCTGTGCACGCACACTTCCCCTGATCCATCACCTGTCCCCAACCTCGGAACGACCCTTTCATAAGGCACGGATCCTGAAGGAACGTTCACGATGACCACCCCATCAAGAGTAGCGATTGAGAAGATGATCTTCCGCAAGACCAACGCCCATGTTGGACGCTTCATATCCGTCACTCCGGAAAACAGCACCAACCGGCACCTCGCTTACGGGCGCATCCTTCTGAACCCTTCGACCCCGTCCGCCTCATTCTCCAATGGAGACCGCGAAACAGGCTTCATTGTGCTCTCGGGTGAAGCGGTCGTGAAAACTGCCGGCCAAAGCATTGACCTGGGTCAGTATGACTCGATTTACATCCCTCGTGACTCCTCGATCGAGGTGGCGAGCCCCAAAGCGGTGGATATCGCAGAGTTTTCTGCCGATGTGAAGAACCGCTATCCGCTGCAGGTCATTCGCTTCGCCGAGATCTCACGGGACCCGACCCAGGTATTCACTGCGGGCACAGGAACGGGGGCTTCGCGTCATCTTCACATGTGCCTGGCGAAGAATATCGAGGCGGGCCGGCTGGTGGCCGGGTTCACCTGGTCCGACCCGGGGAATTGGACCAGTTGGCCTCCACACGAGCACGCCGCCATGCTCGAAGAAATGTATGTCTACTTCGACATGCCGGCCCCGGCTTTTGGAATTCAACTCGTGTACAACAACACGGAATACCCGGAACTCGTGACGGTGGTTCGGGACGGCGATGCGGTTCTCATGCCCAGCGGATATCATCCTAATGTTTCGGTGCCGGGTTACCGAATATGTTTCCTGTGGGCCATGGCTGCGCATCGCGAAGTGGAGGACCGGCAATTTGGCGTCGTCAATGTCCAGGCGGGGTTCAACCAGGGGGGCTCTGGTCTGGAGGCAGGTCGGAAAAAATAACTGCGCGTGACGCGATGGGCGCAGCGATCGGTGGGCTTTTTCACATCCTGGAGTCAGGGCTCAGATCGGCCGATTGGAAGGGAAAGATCAAGCATGATTCTCGAGGCCTTTCGGTTAAACGGTAAGAACGCGCTGGTCACAGGCTCGCAACAAGGCCTGGGTGCCGGCATTGCGATGGGCCTGGCCGAGGCGGGAGCCAACGTGGGCTGCCATGGTCTCACGCCTGAGCCCAACGACATTTGTGCGCAGATTCGCGGGCTGGGGCGGAAGTCTTTCTTCATGCATGGGGATGTAGCGGACCCAAAGGTGTGCTCGGAGTTAATCCAGAGGAACATTCAAGAGTTCGGTTCCATTGACATCCTGGTGAATAACGCGGGCATGATCCGCCGCGCGCCTGCGGCCGAATTTCCGCAGGAATACTGGGACGAAGTGATCGCAGTGAACCTCAGCGCGGTGTTCCGTCTTTCGCAATTGGCGGCGCGCGAGATGCTCAAGCAGGGCAAGGGCAAGATCATTAATATCGCCTCGTTGTTATCGTTCCAGGGAGGCGTGTTTGTACCTTCTTACGCCGCCGCGAAGTCGGGAGTGGCGGCCTTGACGAAAGCTTTCTCCAATGAATGGGCTTCGAAGGGCATCAATGTGAACGCTATTGCGCCGGGTTACATGGCCACTGACAACACCGCGGCGTTGCGGCAGGACCCGAATCGGGCCCGGCAAATCCTCGAACGGATTCCCGCGGGGCGATGGGGGGAATCCGAAGATCTGGCTGGTGCGGCGGTCTTCCTGAGCTCCGCGGCCAGCGACTATGTGCATGGACACATTCTACTCGTGGACGGGGGTTGGATGGCCCGGTAGTCGAATAGCGGGTCCGCGTCTCCCGTTCGTGTGCCGTTAATCACTTCCGGTTAGAAAGGGGAGCATGAGGACAAGGCAGGAAGTGCGGGAACTGATAGTGGAAGTCGGGATAGTCCCGGTGGTGCGGGGAGCGTCTGCGGAACAGGCCATGATGGCGGTGGAGGCGGTGTATCTGGGCGGGATTCCCCTGGTTGAAATCACGATGACGGTGCCGGGGGCGATCGAGGTCATCCGCGAAGTTGCCCGGACGATGGGATCGAGCGTGGTGGTAGGAGCGGGAACGGTGCTCGATGTCGCGACGGCGCGGCAGTGCGTGGAGGCGGGGGCGGAGTTTGTGGTGAGCCCGGGGGTGGACGTGGCCACGATCGAGTTCGGATTGAGAGAAGAGAAGGTGGTGATGGCGGGGGCGCTCAGCCCCACCGAAATCATCACGGCGTGGAAAGCGGGCTCGGATTTTGTGAAAGTATTCCCGTGTGGGGAAGTGGGGGGGGCGCGCTACATCAAGGCGGTGCGGGGTCCGTTGCCGCAAGTGCGGATGGTGCCGACGGGAGGGGTGGATTTAAGCACGGCGGCGGAATTCATTCTGGCGGGGGCGGCGGCGCTGGGCGTGGGGGGTGAGTTGGTCCAGGCGGAGGCGCTCAAGGCGGGGAAGCCCGGGATCATTACTGCCAACGCGCGAAGATTTGTGGCGGCGGTGAAGGAGGCCCGCGCTCAAATGGGCCAGCCGAAAGAGGCCGCTTTTGCAGGGGTGAACTGACCGAACGGATGTGTGCATGGTGAGGCTGATGATCTGACTCGGTTCTGCTCACTGGCATACACTCGAATGTCCCCACGGCGGAAGAAGGAACTCAATTCCCGCTTCGCGTCGCGGCCTGTCCCTGCCTGGAGGATCGCCATCCCCGTATGACCTTACAC
>JBAVHJ010000558.1:0-1809 GCA_049685715.1 Terriglobia bacterium
TGGTGGCACACGGTGAAACTCCTTAGCCTGTCCATCACGATCTCGGTCAACGCAGCAAATCGTCTGAACTGGAGGGCCTTCGTCCGCGATTTCGTGGAGTCGAAGCGCACCCATCGGTCCGCCGCTCTTTGCGCCGCGCTTTACGCCTACCTCACCGTGTTCGGGTGGGGCGAATCGCTCCTTGGAACGATGACCGGCTGGACACGGTTTCTGTGACCTTGTTCAAATTGAGGATGCTGTTGTGACCTGCCACTCCACCGGACACTATCTAATGTTGCTTCTGGTTGTGCGAATCGACTGGGAACTGAATGCTCACACCCGAAGAAATCCTCATATATAGGTTCTATGCCGGAATGATCAGTCTCCTCGAGGCTGGAGGCACCTGACCCGAGATTGTGTAGCATTGAGCCAATGTGCATCCATGCATAGTTAGGCAAGGACAGACAACTCTTCGACAAGGTGGTGAGGATTGGGGACTACAGGGGAAAGTGGAACATCACCGGAGCCGCTGCTGGTTTCGATCGTCATTCCGACTTACAACCGAGCTGATCTCCTGCCCCGGGCGGTTGCCTCGGCCCTGGTTCAGTGCATCAGGGGAGATGAAGTCATTGTGGTAGACGATGGCTCGACCGACAACACGGAAGCGGCACTCGCCCCCTTTCGGGATCGAATCAATTACGTGCGTATCCCCAATGGAGGGGTAAGCCGAGCTCGGAATGAGGGGATGCGGTTGGCGCGGAACCCACTGATTGCATTCCTTGACTCGGACGACGAATGGATGCCAGGAAAATTGCAGTTGCAGCGTGCTCTGCTTCAGGCACGGCCAGATATTCAATTCTGTTTCAGCGATACTACATGTCAATTCGATTCGGGGGAAGTGCTCCACCACTTTCTTGCCAGCCATTATAAAACATCTCGATTTGGAGAGTGTCTTATTGGACCGGGTGTGCCGTTTTCTTCAATCGCCCCCCTGCCACAAGGAATAGCCGACTTTCTGGTGCATATCGGGGACTTGTATACGACTTTGATGGACTATGTTTGTGTCACTTCGCAAACGGTTGTCGCACGTCGGGAAGCGGTCGGGGAAAGGCTCCGCTATCCCGAGGACCTCTCCTGGCGTGAAGACTGGGAGTGTTTTGGCCGACTGGCGCGATCAGGGCCTGTTGCCTATATTGATTTCGATACCTCCCTGGTGTATCGCCACGGGGGGAAACGACTTACATTCGACGCGAATATGTTGACGTGGGCCCGGAATGACGTAACGATACTAAGTCGTGTCTGGGGATCTGATCCGGAATTTCTCAGCAAACATGGAGATCGTTTTGAGAAAAAGCTCAGACAGAGACAACTTCATCTGATCCGGGTACTGCTTCGCTTCGGACGCACGAGGGAGGCTCGAAGAGAATTGAAGCACATCCAAGGCAGCCCTCTCCTCTATCGTATGCTAGCGCATCTTCCTGGTCCGCTGACTCGCCAGCTTTTGGCTATTCGTCATGCCATTCTCTCCCCGAATGGTCAAGAGGATTAGGCCGACTTTCCATCGTGTTTTTCCTGGCACTTGAAATTCGGGCTAGAACTGGGAAAAGGAACCGTCCAGCGCGAATTCTGCTCCGGGCTTGAGGCGAAAGGACCAGTCTTTTCCGGCGGCCGTTTCTTTTGGTTTTCAAATTCGAGGCATCAGGCTTCTCATGAGCCAGGAACCCGGGATTCGCGCCCTGGAGCACCGCCATTCAGCGTGAATTACCCCGGACCTCACCACCTTCTGGTCAGGCCATCTTGAAGCCCTGCCCTCCGGTGCCTCAGGGGCAT
>JBAVHJ010000559.1:0-4647 GCA_049685715.1 Terriglobia bacterium
ATCAAGCCCGTCAAGAGCGAGAGCATCAGCAGGGAGAGCAAAGCATTAAGAATTCGAGGTCGTTTCAATCGATGACCGGGTATCATGGAAAAGTCCTTTCGCTTGAAAATAATGGCTGGTTCAATTCAGGATAATTGGCAAACATGGAGCGCGAGCTACTGGTTCGCCCATTGCGGGCGGGACCTCCGCACTCCACGATAATCAGCTATTCCTCTTGCGGGCGAGACGCCCGCGCTCCAATGAAATCGGCTATTCTTCGCCCCCGCGGCTACGAGGAGTGGCGGCCGGGGTGACCACATCCGGGTTGACGTAGGGCAACCCGGCGTCGCTGATCATTTTGTTCAGGGCGGAGAGGCTGTCTTTCACTTTCTTGATCGTATCGTTCGCCTCATTCAACAGCTTTGACGCCGTCATAAGGTCTTCCCGGTCTCGTGCTGATGGAGCCTCCGTCACGCTTTCCAGTGAGGAGAACAATCGCTGCAGGCGCTGTGGGATGCGCGGGGGTTCGTAGGTCAACGGTGGACCCGCGTTTCCAAGGGGATCGGTTCGATCCACGGCAAACTTATTGAAGACCGCATCGGCATCCTTGCTCAGAGCCTCGGCTGCTTTCACCACGTTTTCGGGCGCCTTGGGATCTTTCATCTTTTTGAACTCCTCCAGGTTCGTCTTCAACGCCGTACGCAGGCGCACCAGGTACTTCTGCCCGGCATCGGCCGCCGCCAGGAGTGTTGAGACCTCCATCTGCATGTCGAACTGTGCCTTGCGGTCAACCGCCGCGATCGGGATTCGGGGATCCTCCTCCACTTTCACCGTGGTAGCCGCAGACTTTTCCCCCAGCGATACCTTTACGTCGTATTCGCCCGGCAAGACACGAGCTCCGGCCCCGCGACCAAAGCCGAAGAAGCCGGCCGCTGCCGCTTCCTGGGCGCGTTCCAGTTCTTCAGGAGTGGGTGGAACCGGCGGGTTGGTGCGTAGATCCCAGTTCGCCCGATTGAGCCCCTGCTCCTTCGGGTTGCGGAAAAGCTCTCGAATCGTCTTGCCACTCTTGTCACTGATGGTGATGCGGACCTGCTCCTTCTCGCCCGGTTTATTCTTGAGGTAATACGTGAGAATGGCGCCGTAGGGTGGATTGGGGGCCATAAACCACTCATGCCCAGTGCTGCCCTTGTTCCCGTACATCCGGTATTCGACAGCGGTCCGGGGTTCAAAGACGTAGAGATCGGAATTGACCACGCTGTCAGAAGCCTTTTCGATGGGGGTGACGTCATCCAAAATGTAGATTGAGCGTCCGTGCGTCCCCAGGATGAGATCGTTATCGCGCGGGTGAATCTGAATGTCGTCCACCGGCACGGTGGGGAATCCGGAAAGCTTCAGCGGCTCCCAGCTCCCGCCTCGATTCATGGAGACGAAGGCCCCGAACTCGGTTCCCAGGAACAAGAGATTCGCGTTGCGCGGATGCTCCCGGATCACATGCGCGCCGCCCGTATTGGGAAGATTGGCGGCAAGCGATTTCCAATGCTCGCCATAATCTGTGGAGGCGTAAACGTACGTATTGAAATCGCCCATGCGATGTCCGTCGAAGGTGGCGTACACCGTTCCCTCGGCCGACTTCGAAGCAGCAACTCGGCTGACGTAGGTCCCCTTGGGCAAGCCGGGAATTTTATCGGCGACGTTTTTCCACGTCTTTCCTCCGTCGCGAGTGATCTGCAGATTGCCATCGTCACTGCCGTAAAAAAGCACATTAGCGTTGAGGGGGGACTCGGCGATGGTCGTCGCCGTCGGATACCATTGGACGCCATCATTTCGTGAAAGGGTGTCGCGTTCTTTGCTCGGGACCACCCCGAAGATGCCCAGTTTGCTGCGGTCCACCCCGGTGGTGAGATCTCCGCCCAACGGGGTCCATGTTTCGCCGCGATCGGTAGATTTAAAGAGGGAGTTTCCGCCATAGTAAAGGGTGTTGTGGTCGAACGCAGAAATCAGCACCGGGGAATTCCAGTTGAATCGGTAGGGCGGTTCACCCTCCTTCATTTGGGGACGGATGGATTTGCTTTCGGTCGTTCGGAGGTCGAGGCGAGCCAGATTCCCGTCCTGGGATTCGGCATAAACTGTGTTCGGATCCACCGGATCATTGGCGGTGTAGAACCCATCGCCGCCGCCGACACGGAACCAGTCATCGTTGGTGATGCCAGCCGAAAAGAGCGTGGCGCTCGGCCCGCACCAGCTTCCGTTATCCTGCAGGCCCCCACAGACGCGGTACGGCCTCTGCATGTCAAAGGACACCTCATAGAACTGGCCGAGCGGGTAATTATTAATAAAATCCCAGCTCACCCCGCGATCGTAGGTCTGGTGAATACCGCCGTCACTGCCCACCCACATGTGATTGGAATTGACCGGATCGATCCACATGGCGTGATAATCGCCGTGAATGCGCTGGACAAGATTGCTTCGAAAGGTCTTGCCGCCATCTTCGGTGAAATACATCGGTGCGCCTAACACCCAGACGCGCTGGTCGTTATTGGGATCGATGACGACCTGGCTGTAATACATGGGCCGGGGATTGGTCTCCCCCGCCTTGATCCACGTCTCACCCTTGTCGTTGCTACGATAGATGCCGCCGGCCTTGTGATGTTCGAAGAGGGCGTACACAATGTTAGGGTCAGAACGATAGATCCCGATTCCAATGCGACCGATATCGCCTTCCGAGGGCAAACCCTTCGTCAGTTTTGTCCAGCTGGCGCCCCCATCGACGGTCTTGTAGAGCCCGCTTCCAGGGCCGCCGCCATTGAAGCCAAACACGGTTCGGCGGCGTTGATACATCGCGGCGTAAAGTGTGTTCGGGCTCTGAGGGTCCGTCGCGATGTCGATCGCCCCGGTGTCTTCATTCACGAACAGGGACTGCAGCCAGGTTTTTCCACCGTCCGAAGTCTTGAAAACCCCCCGCTCTCTATTAGGCCCCCAAAGGTTACCTGTTGCGGCCACGTAAACCGTGTTGGGATCTTTGGGATTGATCACCATACGCCCGATAGCTTTCGTCTCTCTTAGCCCCACGTGGGTCCAGCTCTTCCCGGCATCCATGCTCTTGTAGACCCCGTTCCCCCATGAGGAACTCTGTCTGTTGTTCGCTTCGCCGGTTCCCACATAGAGGATGCTTGGATCGGAAGGGGCAATGGCGATGTCGCCGATGGTGGAGACCGCTTCGATGTCGAAAATCGGCTCCCAAGTCGTTCCGTTGTTGACCGTTTTGAGGATGCCGCCGGACGCTGTGGCCACGTACACGATGGACGGATTGTTCTCCACGACCGCAAAGTCATCGATGCGGCCGCCCATGATGGCCGGTCCAATGGAGCGAGGTTTGAGGTTCTTGTAAAACGAGGCGTCCAGCTTTGGCGCGCTGACGGCCGTTTTCTCCTGAGCAACTGCCGACGCTGAGCCGACGAAAAGGCCCAGAACGATCCCCCCGATCAGGAACGAAAGGAAGCGTGACTTTGTCCTCACGTGTGTTCCTCCTTGATGTTTGGCTGAGAAAATTGACTGCGGGCGAACCCAAAGATGTAGCTTTCAAAGACGCAGAAAGAAGTCGAGCCGTTACGCGGTTTTGGAAGCCGGGACACCGGAAGTCGTCCCGATCGATCGCCCATTCGGAGGCTAGCCGCGCATTCCCCCGGTCAATCGCACGATCCATCCCATGCACTTATGTCCGAAATCCACCGGCGCGCAAAACATCATCGGGCAACCCCCCGAGATGACTGCAATATGGTGTTCGTGACAGAACGCGCTGGCTGCTTTAGAAACGCTTCCCTGGCCCATGGAACGATGGATCCACACACGCGGGATCCCGAGGTCGGCGCACTCGTGGACAATCTGTTCGGTCACGCGGGGGGGCGTGACAATTACAACCCCGTCAACGGCCATCGGGAGTGACTTGAGATCGGGATAACAGGTCGTGTCCTCCACGGTGGTGGCGTTGGGGTTCACGGGAAAGACCTGGTATCCGGAATCCCGTAGCTTTCGATAAATAAAATTGGCCGCTTCATTCTTGGATTGGCGAGAGACCCCTGCGATGGCGATCCTCTTCTGGGCCAGGAAGTCGTCGACGCTCTCTTTGAGGGATGACATTGGGGACCTCCATAAACGTTATAAGAAAGAAGGACAAGGAACGGGTTCATATTTGGTTCTAAGTGGACGAACATTATTGGAACGCCCATCAAGTCGAGCGATGGGGGCGATCTTTTACGCGGATCATAAAGCGAAGTCCCGACCACACCTCGTCAATGGCGCAGACCTTGGTGTCCACGAGACCGGCGGCCAGTCCGATACTCTGCACGATCCCCTCGGAAAGATCCGTAGGCACTCCCGAGGCCTTCTTGGGCCAACTCACCCAGAGCATTCCGTTGGGGACGAGGCCGTCAGCGAGCCGCACGAAATTCTTCTTCAGATCCGCTTGTGATTTCGTGAAGAACAAAATGAGATCAATGGATTTCTTGGCTGGGGTGGTGATGGTAGTGCCATGAGGTAGTTCTCCCAGTGCATCTTCGAGTTGGTCTGGCGCGTTAATCAACGCCATCTTGAAATTCTCTTTGATGCCGAGCTTCTTGGCTAACGGGGTTGCGGAGTATCCGGCCATAGGTCATCTCTGATGAACTATGT
>JBAVHJ010000560.1:0-1591 GCA_049685715.1 Terriglobia bacterium
GTGGTTGAGTCAGCTCAACTTTGGCGCTGATCATGATGTCTCCTGATTTCTTCCCTGCAATCTACACGAATAAATGCAGAAACTAGGGATTTGTTACAGGGAATTTCGAAGGAAATTGGGAGAGGACAAGGGATTCTACGTTTGTGATCGAAAAGTCGTTACCGCGTGCGCGTAGTTTTTCATCAGTTCCCTCCGGAGCCTGCTCGCTTTCCGCCCGGTAGGGCACTCCGCGGGCGATTTCCGGCAGAGCTCAATCGTCGCTTCGAGACTGGAAAGGAAAGCCTGGCACGGCCCGCAGCCGTCCAGGTGCTTCTCCAGTTCGTTACACAGTGAATCGTCCAACTGCTCGTCGAGATAGTTCGAAAGCTCTGCAAACATCGCTTTGCACCGGGCGGGTTTGGGCTGGTCGTTGACCGCACCCCGCGACGGGAAGGCCTCGACCCTTCGCCCACGGCGTTGTTTCCAACCCTTCATGAGTTCCTTGCGCACGAACAGTCTGGCTCGGTGCAGACGCACACGGACCGTTCCTGACCGCAGGCCGGTGATCTCCGCCACCTCTTCGTCGGTCAGTCCCTCCATATCTCGCAACACCAGAACAATGCGATATTGCGCTGGCAGTCTCTGAATGGCCTCTCGCAACCGTCCCGCCTCCTCACTCCGGATGGCCAACGCTTCGGGGTTGATGCTGCCGTAAGCCCCCATCCGCTCCAGTTCCTTCCCATCCGGCATGAGCTCTTCAAGGGAGAGGTCCGGATGCGGAGCGAACTTGCTCCGGCGCCGGCTCATCAGGCAGCGGTTTCTTGCCACTTTATAGAGCCACACCACAAGCGCTTTGGGACTGTCGAACTTTGGCAGGTGGGGAACCGACTTGACCATCACCTCCTGCATGGTGTCCTCGGCGTCCTCACGCTGGCCGCAGACCCGCATGCTGAAAGAGAAGACGGTGTTTTGGAGCAGAGCCAGAGCCTGCTCCAGCGCAGCTTCGTCACCCCGCCGCAACAGCAGAACCGCTTGTTCTATTTCGGAGCGCATGGCCGTCAATGTAGCATGGCAAAGCTCGGAAGGGGCGGCTGCGAGAAGTGCCAGCCCCGAGGATTTCTCCTTCTTCTCAGAAAGCTCCAAGTGCCACAGGAACTGACCCCGGGGCAAATCAGTCCCAGTTCGCGGAGCGGCTACTCATCAACTAAGTCTTGTATGATGCAGTAAATCGAGCGCATTGCCCGGATGGCGAAACTGGCAGACGCACGGGACTTAAAATCCCGGGTCCCTAACAGGACGTGACGGTTCGATTCCGTCTCCGGGCACCACGCAATCCATGGATGAAGAGCTAATCGGCAGCCCTCCCGCTGTCCATAGGTTCGCCCAAGTTCTGCGAAAATCGCCCACGCGCTTACCGCCTTCCAGGCTCTCCATCGCGATTGACAAGGAGACATGCATTGGCCATAGTGCCCTTAGCAGGATGTGACGGTTCGATTCCATCTCCGGTTACCCCACTTGAATCCAGCCACTCTACTGTCTGGACCGGTTATGTTTCGGATCTGGCCGCGCGCGTCATCAGCTCTTCGATAGCCTTTGGCGGCGATTTGCCGTT
>JBAVHJ010000561.1:0-11302 GCA_049685715.1 Terriglobia bacterium
GCACGGAGGGAAGATTTGGATCGAATCGCAAGTGGGGAAGGGATCCACATTTTACTTTACGTTACAGGCTTGAACCATCGATGGTCATGGCTCGAAGGAGGTGAACATGGAGATCACTGGAAGGCCCATTGAAATTTTGCTCGTCGAGGATAATGCTGCCGATGTACGCCTGACAGTGGAAGTCCTGAAGGAAACCAAGGTTCGCAATACCTTGACGGTCGCCGCCGACGGCGTTGAAGCACTGGATATGCTCCGCCGGACCGGCAGATACACCCACGCCACGCGGCCGGACCTCATTTTACTCGACCTGAACTTGCCCAGGAAGGATGGCAGGGAAGTCCTGTCGGAAATCAAGGCCGACCCCGACTTAAGGCGCATCCCGGTCGTGATATTGACTTCATCGAAGGCCGAGGAAGACATCGTTAAGAGTTACAGCCTGTATGCCAATTGTTACGTGACGAAGCCGGTTGACTTGGAGCAGTTTGTCAAGGTTGTGAAATCGATCGAAGATTTTTGGTTGACGATCGTGAAACTTCCATAAGAAGGAAAAACGCCATGAGATCGGAGCCGATTAAGATCCTAGTGGTGGAGGACAATCCGGGAGATGTCCGCCTGATCCGCGAAATGTTTAAGGAAGCAAAGACCGCCTGGTCAGCCTTGGAGGATACCCCAAGCCTGATGACGGCGCTCGAGCGGCTGGCGAAGGGGGGAATCGACGCGGTGTTATTGGATCTCGGGCTCCCGGACAGCCAGGGGATTAGCACTTTTATGAAGTTACACCATCAATTCCCCCGCACTCCCTTTGTCGTGCTGACTGGTCTTATCGATGAAAAGCTGGGCCTTCAAGCAGTCAGGGAGGGGGCGCAAGATTACCTCATCAAAGGGCAGGTGGATAGCCAGTTGCTTCGCCGCGCCATCCTCTATGCAGTCGAGCGGATGCAAGGAAAGGAAGCGCTGCTGAGAAGTGAGGAGCGATATCGCCTGCTCGTTGAAAAAAACCATGCCGGGGTATACCGGGCTACCCTGGACGGCCGCATCATGGACTGCAATGAAGCCTTCGTTCACATGTTCGGGTATGCCTCTCGTGAAGAGATCTTAGCGGGTCCCATGCGGGACCTTTACTTTGATCCCTCCGAGCGGGAGGCAATCACCGCCCGCATCGGGGTGGAACATACTCTTTCAAATATAGAATTGCGCCTTAAGCGAAAAGATGGGAGCCCGGTTTGGGTTCTGGCTAACAAGAATCTGGTCGAATGGGAGGCAGACAAGCCACCGATCATCCTGGGGACCATCGTCGATATAACCCGTCGCAAGCAGGCTGAGGAGGCGCTACAGCAAAGTGAAAGTCGCTTGCGTGCCATCGTTGAAGCCGAGCCGGAATGTGTCACGATCGTCGCGCCTAACGGCAATTTTCTTCAAATGAACCCGGCGGGCCTGGCTATGATCGAGGCTGACAGCTTTGAAGAAATTCGTGGGAAGTCAGTCCTTCCCATGATTGCCCCTGAGCACAGGGCTGCGTTCCAAGCTTTCTTTCGGGTGGTTTCGAGCGGCAAAAGGGCCAGTTTGGAGTTCGAGATTGTCGGGCTTAAAGGAACGCGGAGGTGGGTGGAGTCTCATGCGGTCCCGATTGCCGATGAGGCGGGGTCAAGTTGTGTATTGGCCGTTATGAGAGACCTCACCGAACGCAAGCAAGCTGAAAAGGCTCTCCATGGGCTTTCGACACGTCTGCTGCAGTTGCAGGATGAGGAGCGACGACGCATCGCCCGGGAACTCCACGACGCCATCGGCCAGAACCTCGCCGCTCTGGTGATGAACCTCACCCTGGCACACAAGTCGGCGGATAAGCGTAATCCGAAAGCGCGCCAAGCTATAACGGGAAGTCTTGAGGTGGCAGAGCGGTGCTTAAAAGAGATGCGTACCCTCTCCTACTTGTTACACCCGCCCCTGCTGGATGAAGATGGCTTGGCTTCAGCCTTGGCTTGGTACGTTAAAGGGTTCGCCGAGCGAAGCGGAATCAAGGTCGACCTCAAAGTGTCTCCCGATTTCGGCCGGCTGCCCCAGGAGGTAGAGACAACCCTTTTTCGTGTCGTGCAGGAAGGCCTGACTAACATCCACCGTCACTCCAAGAGTCCCATAGCCGGGATACGGCTTTCGCGGCGCCCGACTATGGTGAAGTTAGAAATAAGGGACAAAGGCCAGGGGATGCCCACGAAGGTCCTTCACTTGAACAATTCGAATGTCGGACAGCTTGGAGTGGGCATTTTGGGTATGCGCGAGCGAGCCAGACAACTCGGGGGTCGCATGGAAATTGTTTCAAGCCGCCGAGGCACGACCGTCCGAGTGGTGATCCCGCGTCCCAAGGTCGTTCTATGAAGACGCTTCGTATCCTGGTGGCGGATGATCACGAGGTCGTGCGGCAGGGAATGCGAGCCCTTCTGGAAATCCACCCCGGATGGGAAGTTTGTGCAGAGGCGGCCAATGGCCGGGAGGCCATTGAGCTGGCAAAACAGACAAAGCCTGACGTCGTGGTGATGGACATCAGCATGCCGGAATTGAATGGCCTGGACGCCACCCGACAAATCCTGAAAGCCCTTCCCCGAACCGAAGTGCTTATCCTGACGCTTCATGAGTCCGAACAGTTAGTACGTCGAGTGGTCGAATCAGGCGCTCGTGCCTACGTCCTAAAGTCCGACGCGGGACGAAGCTTGGTGGAGGGCGTGGCGGCGCTTAGCCGGCACAAAGGTTTTTTCTCATCCAAGGTAGCTACGCTCCTAGTGGAGAGCAACCTGAATAGGGGCAAGACAACCGGCAGAACGCGCCGCAATCGTGACTTGCTGACCCCTCGGGAACGAGAAGTTGTCCAGCTTCTGGCAGAAGGGAAGAGCAACAAAGAGATCGGAGTAACCCTTGGGCTCAGTGTTCACACGGCAGAAACCCACCGAAGTAACATCATGCGCAAGCTCGGCACCCATTCCTTGAGCGACCTGATTCGCTATGCCCTTCGCAATAAGATTGTGCAGTTCTAGAACGTTCCCGAACCCAACACGGGCAGCCGCCAATCTGAAGCTCCTTCAAATCAGAAAGTCGAAGTTCACCCCACAGTGCCTACAACGGGTGAATAGCCCCCAATGACGCCTTTCTCAGCTACCCAAAGAATGCACTCGTGTCTGTCTCCATATCGAACCCTTCGTAATTTCCACCGACCCCACCCCGGTGTTTGCCCCCATTAAGCGGGATGAGCAATTCTGACCAAACGAATGAGCAGTACGAGGCTGACACGCGTATTACGCCCAGGGTATAACAAGTGTGCCTCTAGCTTCCACCCAGGATCTACCTGGAGACGGAGGTTAGGGATGTTAGGGAGGAGGATCAACATGCTTTGGACCATTTTCGTGATTCTGATGATTCTGTGGCTGCTGGGCTTTGGACTCCACGTTGGCGGAGGCCTCATCCATACATTGCTCGTGGTTGCAGTGGTTGTGTTGGTGTGGAACCTGCTCACCGGGCGAAGATCTACGGTCTGAGGCGGCCGAAGCCGCAACCTGGATGACAAGGATCCATGACGCTGCTATTAGCTTCAGCCGCGCTGTGGATGAGACGATTGCAATTCTCTAGGGCATCGTTAACGGAGGGCAGGTCGGGAAGCGAGTCACTTTACGGGATCTTCTTCTTCATCGACAACCCCCCCTCATACTTAAGGGGGGGTTGCCGGGAATCTCACCCTTCCGCTGGACTAGCTTTTAGGGGAAACGTCAATCAGACATAGAACTAGGTATTTTCCTTCGTGTGGCATTCCATGCACTTTGTCGGCGCCTTCTTGCCCTGGGCGTTCTGTGCTCTATGGCAATCGATGCAGGTGCCGGCTTGGGCCGTGGGAGTGTGGAACGCTCCCTGCCGTCCCGTCTTCATTCCCGGCTGAGGGGGTTTCGTGTGACAGTCAAAGCAGGATTGCTGCGCCGCCTTGGCGGATTTTTCCGGCTTGGACGTGTGATGGCACGTCTCGCACTTGTTGGCGGCCCTTTCCTGGTGAAGTTTGTGCCCGAACTTCACTACGCCAAGCGGTGAATCTCTCAGTATGAAGACGTCCCGGGTAGGCATCTTCTTCGGCTCAGCAGACTCCGTGTTCTCCGGCGGGTGCGGAGTCACGCTGGCTGCCTGGGGCTGTGGGGCCTGAGGCTTGGTGCTTTCACTCCTTGAACTCTCGTCGGATGGCTTCTGACCGCAACCAGCCAGCAGCAGGAAGGAGGCAGCCAGCATGACCGCCGACCTAAGCATCATTCTCATGGTTGCCTCCGCGCTGATGCGCTTAGAGTTCAATCCCACGATGAGCGGACACAAGAAAGCTCCCCCCAGCTGGCGAAATCCAAGCTAAGCAGCCTCGGTTAGTCTTATAGGTGCCTACGGCAATCCTACTGACCGATCCTTCCGTCGCCAATTTGGGTTCCTTCACTACCTCATGCGCATCCGGGAGAAGGAATGGAAAAGTCCAAAGATATTAAGGAGCCACAAAACCACCAAAATGACCACGACAGCATTCAAGATCGACTTAATAGATCCTGCCATGGGTATAAAACGATTGACCAGCCAGAGGAGAACACCCACGACGATCAGAACCAAGAATATATTAATCAAAGGCATGATTTGTTGACCTCCTTGATTTTGGAGGCAGACGCCTATATGTCCGCTCCCCGTTATGCACTGTTGAGTATCGCCTGTGGCTTTTCTATCAGGGCTGCGATGGTCGAGTCCCCTGGAGCGAGTGGAAATTCCAGGCGCTCGGCCTGATCAGCCAGAATCTGGCCGAGGATGGTATCGACCTGGACTTAAATCCACAGTTCGGCCTGAGAGGTCGGCAGGTTCGACCTGTCATAGTCAGGAGTCATTTTCCCTTGAGTCTGCCTTGGGATTCTCGTAATCGTTGGCCAGATCCCGGCCTTTAAAGCCGATCCAAGAGCAGCAGGACAGTTAGAATCAAAACGGCCAGGCAAAGCCCGCCAGTGGGTCCATAACCCCAGCTTCGGCTGTGTGACCATCGGGGCAGTGCTCCCAAAAATATCAAAAGCACAACGACGGTCAAAACAGTTGCGAGCATGTCGCTTCGCCCCTTTCTTGCACTCTTGTAATATCCTGCCTGTGCGAAACCGCAGGTTTCTCTTCGGCAGGACTGGCTGCGAAGCCGAACGAGGTCAGGCTCATGCCCAAAATCTCTTTCCCTCAATCAAACGCCCCCGGCTGGGCGGCGCCCCACCCGATGAATGGCCGCCCGCCACGCCCGTGGACAGTTCAGAGGGCGATGCGGATGATCTCGACCATCGCCCTGCTGCCCTGGTTAGCGTTTACAATCGGTCGAACGTTCGTCCACCCTTGGGGGAGTATTTTGTCAGCGTCCTGTCCAATCCCCGAGCCGCCGGAGGAGTGCGCACTTTGCCATCGATCAGAATTTCTTTCGCACTCACCTTGCGTCCATAGAGCTTCTCGTTGTCATCCCTATCTTGCTTTACCACGGCGCCATCGAGCGACACCCCGGCAAACAAGCCCCGTGTCCGGGAGTAGCTGAGAATCTCAGCATGAAGCTGAGCGTCTGTCGCGCCTTCGGCGGAACGACCCACCGGGCCGGCTGCTACGGATAATTCCGCGCCCAGCTTGATGCTGTCTTGAACCAGTTTTTTCATGCCTTCAGGGTTCATCACGAGGAAGACGACGTCGGTCGCCTTACCGCCGATCTGAAATCCAACGCTCGCGGCGCCCAGGGTAAACATGGAAGGCGCATCCCAGGCCCCGTTCCCGCCCTTGCGGCACACCAGAACCCCGCGTCCATAAGTGCCACCGACTCCCAGGGCAAACTTCACCTGCGAAGGAACGATGCCGACACACACGGCCTTCTCCAGCAACTCACCAGGAATGCCCTTGTCGGGAGTCCCCATGATCTCGTTGACCACGTTGGTTGCCTTTTGCAGTTGGCTCTCATCGGCAAATGCCGTTGTACAGAAAGCCAGCAACAGAAAAATCAGACTAAGCCTTTTCATCTTGAGCTCCTTTTTTGCCCTCGCACTCACTGACCGGCGTGTCCGAGGTTCCCATTCAGAACTGTAGGACGACGAGCCGGTGGTGCTATTGTTGGACTGCTTTCTCCACTCGGCCGATTAACCCTTGAACCTTGCCGGCCGCCTTTTCAACTGTGCCCTCGGCTTTCAATCTGGGATTTTTCGTCAGTTGTCCTGCTTTCTCCTTGACCTTGCCCTTCATTTCGTGAAACTTCCCTTCGGCCTTATTCTTGGTGCTTCGCTTCATCACAGTGGCTCCTTTGGCAGGATTCTGGGCCGCAGTCCCGATGTGATCCACCAGAAAAAGTGCGTATGTCTCATGGCTTGAACGGATGATGCAACACCTGTCGACGATCTCCTGCCATTCCTTTTCTTGGCTCTTTTCAGTTAGAGACTCTCGCGAGTCCCCTGCCCTTTATGTTTAAAATATTTATACCTCGGGCTGATTCGCCTGTCTGCTCAGCATGGCTCACGCGTCTGGTCACAATTGCTCATCCCATTTAATGAAGCCAGCTCCCGTCTCTGCTGCCGGCTCGGAGAGGAGGTCTTTTGTGGGCGATCTGTAGTTCTCCTTTTTCAGCACAAGAATCAGCACACGATCGAAATGCTCGCCAGCACTCACAACGAGTGCTGGGGCTGGCTCGAGCTGGCGCTAGGGCCGGGGTGGGACTGGCGCTTGGGCTGGTGGCGGGCTGCTCGCGGGAGGCGGAACCGGAGTCACCGACTTCAACTGATCCAGCTGAGTGAGCACGCTCTGCCAGCGAGCCGTATCCTTTTTTGTTTCCAGCGGGGCCGAGAGGTCCGAATAGAAGGTCAGAATGTTCGCCCGCAGGTCTGTGGTGGTCAGTTCAAACTTCCGCTCCGACAGCCTGGCCAGCAACTTTGCATACGTGTCGTCGGTCAGCGAATATTCCCCTGCCTTGGTCCCCTTGCCATCATCCAAATCACGATTGGGAACCAGGAGTACATCCGCACGTATCTGTTCGAGAAAAGCCCGGTATTGATCGACGGACATATTGATGCTTTTGAAATACAGTTCCTCGGTCTGCGGGGTCGGGTTATTGAACGCCAGCGCCTTGAAGGGGCCAATTTTCGGAAAGTAGTGCAAGAGCGCTGACAGGAACCGGATGCCGAATCCGGGCTTGGAGTAGTCCTTTCCCCACTCCTTTTCGTAATCGGAGCGCGAAAGCCGGTATAGGAACTTTCGTTTCGCGGCAGTAGGCATCTCGCCCATCATGTCCTTCTTATGGGTTCGCAGTGCAACCTGGGTCATTTCCGGAATCAGCCGGCTAATAAAGAAACGGTACGAGCCGATCGCCATGTCCACGTTCGGAAGCACGTCTTTCAACTCCACTCCGTAAACGACGGGAAAGACCCGCTCCAGCAGGGGCTTGGACACTTTGAACCCGATGAAATCGTGGTACTGCTCCGACGCATAACGATTCTTCGCGACCTGGACCATGTCGAACCCGAACTCAGTTCTCAGATGGGCCGTCTTGTCCTCCGCATACTTGACCGATAGGCCATACTTCGCCCGCAGCTTCGGGTAGTGGACTGAGACAGCCTGGTTGACCGCCGGGTGGCCGGCAATATCCGAAGCGTAGTGTGACAGGGCGCCCAGGGCGAAGGCATATTCATTGGCATCCTGGCTCTCCAGCCGTAACTCGCGAACGAAGTCTCCGCTGCGAACATAATGCGCCAAGTTGCTGAACTCCACCCTGCCGAAGGGGTAGTAACCGAGATCCTGGATGACGGCGCCTCCATAGGCGTAGGCATGCGCCTCATTGAGTTGCTCTTCCGACAGCCCCGGAAATCGCTTAAGCAGGAGGGGGCGGATCTCAGCGGTCCAGAGCAGGTCTACGATTTGCTCGTGCGTGAGAACGGAGTAGGCGTACGAACCGCCAGCGCACATGAGCACGACGAGAAAAAGCGCCACCGCACGGATAGGTCGAAGCATCTTTCACTCCTTACATTCCTGAATTCAGACAGCCATATTTGCCATCGGGTGCGGCCTCTCCCGGGGCTGCACCGGGTAGGCCCGCTACATCGAGATGCGAATCGCAATTCAGCCGTTGCTGCTGACCATGCTGCGGTTCGGGCCTAGCTTGTTTTTCGCCCCGCTGCTCCCGCTGTGCGTAAGCAGGAGCAGCGATTCCGAGAAGCAAAGACAGAACGGCTGCGCTGGTGATTCCAATTACTTTCAGTGGTACTCCGTCCATTACAGCTCGGTACGTACACTTGCTCTAGCGCAAGTTTCCTTTCGTCTCATTGGCCGGGTTGCCGATGGCTTCGCCGGACACGAGGAGTTCAACTCTCCGGTTCTGCTGCCGGCCGGCGGAGTTATCGTTTGACGCTACCGGCAAAGTGTTGCCGAAGCCCTTGGCTGAAACCGAATTTGGCGTAACGCCTTGTTGCACCAGATAATCGCGTACTGAGCCGGCCCGATTTTCAGACAGTTTTTGATTCATTTCATCGCCGCCCACATTGTCCGTGTAGCCGCCGACTTCAATGTTGAGTCCAGGGTAGGCGAGCAGAATACCGGCGACTTTCGCCAATTTCTCCCGTGCACCCGGCTTCAACGAGTATTTTCCGGTGTCAAACAAAACATCGGACATGCTGACGATGAGGCCGCGTGCGCTGTCGCGAGTCTGCAGGATGGAATTCAACTGCTCAGACAATCGCGTGCGCATGGCTGCTTTATCATTTTCCGCTTGTTGCGCAGTCTGCTCCGCTTTCAGGGCATTCAGCCGGGATTGTTCGGCGTCCGCTTGGGCAGCGGCTAGCGCGTTTGCTGAAGCGGCCTGACTGTTAGCCATATCTAATTTGGTCTTGTCGGAATCCGACTGGGCTTTGGCCGCTTCGGCCCGAGCCTTTGCTGTTTCCGACTCTGCCTGGGCTTTAGCGAGCTCGGCTCGGGCTTGGTCGGACTGGGCCTGTTGCTTCTGCCGGATCGCGTCGTCTGCTTGCGCTTGGGTTTGTGCCTGCGCGTTGGCGGCAGCTTGCCGTTCGTTGTCCAGGCGCTCCTGATCGATCCTTTGGACTGTGATGGCGCGAGCATCTTCCGCGGTCTGGACTGTCTCACGGGCAGCCGCGATCATTAGTTTTCTCTCGATGTGCCTGCTGGTGGCATATTCATCGACTTTGTTCATCAACTGGACCGCATGCTGATAGCTGTCGCTCGCGTACGTCTCGGCTCCCTCCGATTGCGCGATGCGCAACGCGTTGCGCGCTTCAAAGAACTCCAACGGCAACCGGGTATTCAGAACCACCGGATCGAATTTGTAGCCGGTGGGAATGTAGCCCCCGCGGGCCAGAAGTTCATACTTTGCATTCATCGCCTCGGGGGTCCCCTTGGTGTCCTCGCGGATTACGTTTTCGAGCACGACCACATTACTGGGCTGCCGAACCGCAAAATAAGGTTCTGCGGTGACGACCAGAGCGAAGGCCTGAAGGTCCGTGGTGACATCCAGCTTACTGCGGTTGTTATCGCCCACTAAGACCTCGCCCAAGTTCACAGCCCGTCCCTCGGGCGAGATGGCCCAGAGGATATAAGTCAGATACTCATTGCCGAAAGTCGTGGGCCTTTGCAGATTGCCAAACTCCACCTCGATTTCGATGTAGCCCTTCTTGCTCTCTAGTTTGGCTTGGCCGTTCGCTGAAGGCATCAGGTCCGTGCCCGCGAAATCCAGCTTTGTAGCTCCGCTGCGATGCTGATAGTTGACCGCTTGGATCGTGCGGCTGGTTACGTTGACCCGGAACTTCGTCGTGGCTTGGGAACTGGTTTGAGCCAGTACAGCCAGGCCCAATACGAAGGTGAGTGTTAACAGCAACTTTATCTTCAATGGATCCCCCTCTGGCAGATGTCTGCCGTGTTGCTTGATCTGGATTGTGAGTTTCTTAACCTGGTGTTCTGCTAAGTGATCTCACCCCTCCTCATCCTTATCCCGGCGTGGATACTGGAAAGGGAGTGAAACAGCCCAAAAACATTCAGAAGCCACAGAACCGCGACCATGAACACGACCGCATTCATGAGCGACTTGATGGATGGCTGCATTGGCATGAATTGATTGACCAGCCACAGGGGAACACTCATCACGATCGGGGCCGCCAGGATTTGCATTAAAGGCATGTTCTAATTCCCTTCCTATTTTTGAAGGGAGACGCCTTACGGTCCGCTCCTCGGGAATTGTGAGTACGTCTATGTTTCATGGACGTGAACAGCGGCCCCCCTCTCGCAACCGGAGTACGCCCGACTCCACTGGACCGCCTCGGTCAAAGGAGCCGGGCGCTTGTTTTAGAAGCCTCGGTCGCAGTCTTTAGCGAAGCGACTGCATGTCCAGGATTGACCCCAAAAGGGCGCCCAAGATGGTGTACTTGCCGCCCGAATAGCTGCCATATCGAGAGCGGGTGTAGTAGCCATCTTCGTAGCCGCGGCGGAAACCCTGGCGGAAGTAATAGTTGTATTCGTTTTGGGCTACATAATAACCACCATAGCCGTAGTTCGCGTCCTGATAGGCATAAGAGTCTTGGTAGTTGTAACGCCAGCGATCCTGCCGGTCTGCCCTTCCGGCCAGGAAGCCTTGCTCATAACCGTAGTTCACGGCCTCCCGAAGCAAATTGGCCCCGTATTGATTTGTCTCGTAGTAGCGGCCGCCGCGGTAGTAACGATAGTTCGCAGCCGTGTAGAAATATGGATCATTGTTGTAATCGTGGCGCTCATCCAGGAGACGCGTGTGCTGCTCATGCAGGTGCCCCACATACTCTTGCTGATAACGGTACTGCGCCGTGCGTCCTTGTCGCTGAAGCGCTGCTGTACGCTGCTGCCCGACACGCTGCCGCTGATCTAAATTTTGAGTGTACTGCGTCAGACGCTGCTGCTGCTCTCTAACAAGCTGCTGCTGCCGCTGTTGTGAGAGACGGGCTTGCAGCTGATTCTGGTCTTGCTGCTTTTGTTGCTGGACGCGCTGTTGCCAATCCTGGTCCCGCTGCCATTTTTGCTGTTGGGCCTGCTGTTGCTGGGCCTTCTGTTGTTGTTGTTTATTCTGATCCTGCTGTTGCTGGACGCGCTGTTGTTCCTGGGCGCGCTGCTGTTGTTGCTGTTTGTTCTGGTTCTGCTGTTTGATCTGTTCCTGCTGGGCATTCTGTTGTTGGACGCGCTGTTGTTCCTGGGCGCGCTGCTGTTGCTGCTGTTTGTTCTGGTTCTGCTGTTTGATCTGTTCTTGCTGCTGGGCATTCTGTTGTTGGACGCGCTGTTGTTC
>JBAVHJ010000562.1:0-2974 GCA_049685715.1 Terriglobia bacterium
AAATACCGCCAGCGGAAGCTGGCGGATCGTTCCGATACAGCCTTTTTTCCGGGGGAAATAGGCTGTACTTGAAATATCCACCTACTCCCGTAGGTGGTATGATCACTCGGCTGTCGGTTTTTCCCTAGCTGGCATCTGAATGATCCACTCCGCCGCGGCGGATCGGTGGTATTTAGGGTCAAATTTGACTTTTTCAGCAACCTGTTAGAACAAGGACGATCTCCACGGACCGTTTGTCGGTTCTAATCCGCAAACCGAAACCCGCAATCCCCAATGAAAATGCACCACGCATGAAATGGTCGGATCGGGTTTGTTCTCCAAAGATTCAATCCACTCATCCTTAATAGAGAATCTTCAGTCGAAAGTATCCCAGGAAAAACCGGTTTGACTCAACGGGCCGAAGTCGCGGATCCGGATCCTGCTCGAGTGCGGCCAGCCGGATTTCTTTCATTCCTGCCCGCTCGGCCGAGGTGTTCTCCCGGTAATAAACCACGCTACTGGACTCCCCCGAAGCGCTGTTGGAGGCATTCTGCAAAAGAATCATGACAAGATAGGGAGAGCCGCGAACCCAAGGAGTTGAAAAGAAAATCAGATCTCCCCTCTGCGCTTGTGTCCGGGTTCTACCGACGAAGGTCACATTAAACTGCTTCAGTGTGGCCGCATCAACGTATTCAGAGAACACTCCTCCCGCGAGGTCCGAGGGCAAGTAGGCACCCTCTCGTGTTCTGAAGATCTTCTCTCCCAGCGGAGTCGTCGGAAAATTATACTTCTCAACCGTCGGCACAGGACCCGGCCCGCCAAACCGCTTCTGCCATGTCTCTGAATGCCTTCTCAGGGCTTCCCGAAGCGCGAAGCAAACCAGCCCAGCCCCATCATGATGTGCTGGCGGCCAATCCGGGCTTTCATGAACTGATTGAAAGCCGGCGATTAATGTAAAGGCCCGGCGAAAATTTTCCCGGTCTGTGAAGGAGGTCAGTTTGAAGGCGTCCGGAAACCCATCCTGTTTGGAATCGGTGTTGACGGTGTGAGTGAACACCCGCACCTGAGCCGCCGCTCCGTTATGCACTTTGAAGCGGATTACCGCCTCTCCTTCGGCTGCCCTGGATTTCACAAAGTAAGAGGCCCCCCGGTCGCCCAGTCGGACTTCCCCCGAGGGAAACAGATTGACGAACTCGAATCCCTGAACAATTTGGACAAAAACCCTGGGGTGAGGAAATAAGACTCTACGCGTGAATGGCATCTGCACTTGCAGTCGGACGGGGATTCGCGAGACGCCATCTGCCGGAAGGTCGATTTGAGAGGGTTCCACGACCAGCTTCGCCGGAAGAACAAAGGAAATACCGAGAATCCCAACCAGAATCAGATAAATGCTGACAAAGAGTTTCTTCCTCAAGGAGACTGGGGGAGAGGCCATGGATGAAGAATGAATCGCTCAAGGGACAAATGAAATCTCAGCAGGCTCCCAATTTCACAGCGAGTAAAGTCTTTCATTCGTCCCTTCTGGCGGTCACATCTCGGAATCGACCAAGGAGGATTGCATCAGGGACGCCTCCTTAACCTGCGATTTTCCAAACCGGAAGTTCACGAACTCAAACATCACAAAACACTCCACGCAAAACGGCGGAAATCCAAGAAATCCCGCCACCGGCATTTCAAAAATCTTGAAGCTTTGCATGATCGGGAAGACGTATTTCCAGCGCGCGACCGCCCAATAGTTCCAGAACTCCCAGAGAAAACCACAGAATAGCCCCGCCAGCAGCATGCAGTAAATCTCCTGCCGGTGGCCACACAGCCACTCCCGCCAGAGCGAACGCTTGCCCAACCAATAATTGATGGGATCCAGCGCGAAGATCATGCCGAGCCAGACCGAGCCAAAAAGATAAGACGCCCATGGTTGGGAAACCATCAGAGGAAAAACCAACATGACCAACCCAATTAATAGACTGCTCACCAGGAGACGTTTTGAGGGAAGGGCCGTCTGACCCTCCTGGGAGGATTCGAAGATCTTAAGTGCGCTCAATAAATCGGTTGTTTCAAACAACGCCGGCCAGATGGTTGCGAAGGCCCACGCGTAGCCCACGTACCTCAGGAGCGCATCCTGTGGAAGATTGAGGTACGCCCAGTTCCTCAAATGAAGATTGTAGGCTTCAAACACAAGCCATAGCGGGATCGACCACAGGGCCAACTTCAAAAAATTTCCCAGGGAGTCATGAAGGCGTGACCGTGACGTCAACCGGTACACGGCTGCATCCACAACCAGGATGTAACCCGACCATACCAGGGGCGTGAAGTAATGGATGACGAAGTAGACCTTCATCCAAAGCAGTGCCTCCGAACCAAGGATAATCATTAGCCCAATAAATCCATAGAGCGGCCAAGGCCGCCTCTCTTCACTTCGCCGAACACGGATGGCGAACCACACGATCATCATCAGGAGCACCAAAATTCCCGTCCAAGCCATGAAACCTCCAAGATTCGGTTTAAAAAAGAACAGACCGGGTGATTGTACCAATTTTTCCGGCCTTATCGCTCATAGGTTTTTTATTTCCATTTGAAGTCTTGATTTGAATGACAAATACGCTTGAGCGTCCAGGCGGGATGGATCAAACCGGAGACGGTTATAAAGCGTGGCCAGTTCAATGGCCGATGAGCGAAGCCGCGCATCCGTGATTGACTGTGAGAATTCCAAGGGGGTTTGACACGGGTGACGGTCGAACCCGCGCCGGGCCAGCGCTCGCAGCCATTTCGAAAAAACCTCGGCGACCAGGTGGGGCCGAGGAGAGCGGAGGAGACGGCGGCGGCGAACGACCCGCCCGATGGCCCATGGGCCTGCAAAAACAGCCAGCAAGCCTAATCCCCACAGAAACTTTTGTCCCAGGTATGTTAACAACTGCATCCGCTTTAAGGAGGCCTGGGGAGAAAAGAAAGTCTCCAGATAGAAATCAGAAAGACGAGTTGTCCATGTGAGCCATAG
>JBAVHJ010000563.1:0-4117 GCA_049685715.1 Terriglobia bacterium
CAGAAATTGGCCTCCGGACCGGAGCCCGGAGGCCTTCCCTCAAGAGTCAATCAGTGTTGATTCAATGGCACCGTTACTGGTAGCGATTGTGTCGTGGTATTACCTTGGCTGTCAGTGACGGTGATGGTGATTGTGTATAGACGACCGTTACCCGTTCCAGCGCGTTCAGCCCGAAGCTGGACGTGGTGGTTGTCCAAGACGATCCAGTCCGGGGTTGTGTCACCATCCCCGGTGCCGTTGATCGGTTCATTACTCGAAACACTCAATGACGCAGTAGTGGCGGGATCGCAGTTGTTGGCCACCCCATAATTTACTGTCACATTGACCATCTTGTGGTTCGGCGGCCACAGAGATGTCTTATCCAATGACGCGCCCGTAATCACCAAGGGCAGTCGGAAATAGGCCACCGGTGCGTCATGGTCAGAGATGCGCTCCGGCCGGTTCGGATCACTGCGGAAGGACTCGGGGAAATCCGCGTCATTTCGAGCATAGAAAAGACCATCGAAGCGAGACATGAGGTTCCCAGTCGCGAGAATGTGATCCAGCACCTGGGCGTTCCCGCTCTCGACATAGGAGTAGCGCTGGTCGGCTGGAACCAGGTCGCCGAGTTCAATGAGGACCGGGCTCACCAGTGGATTTGTTCCCAGCGCCACTTGATCAGACGGCGCCGGCGTTCCCTTGATCGTTCCCATCACATCCACAAACCCGTCGTTGAACTGAAAGGCGTTGTAATCTCCGACGGAGAGAATGTGCTCGTTGGGATTGGCCGTCTGCGACAGTTGAATCAGGTTCGCCAGGAATTCCGCTTGAGCCGCACGCTTGGCACGAACCCGGGGTCCGTCCGCGGGGTCATCGACCCCGATCAGGGAACGCAGATGATTCACGATGACAGTCAATGGATACGGCGTTCCCACCGGAGGCTGAATAGCGGAGTGGAGGACCAGCGGGGGACGGTCGTTAAGCAGCTCGGGTAACCCACTGAGAGGGCTGATGTACGTGGCGTCCTTCCCCTCTTGCGTGACATCAATGACGTTGACGCGCGAGCCTTTGACGAGGAAGCCGACATCGATTCCGCCGATATCATTCCCTTCAACCAGGAAAGGCTGGTAGTTCGGATTGGGGTCCCCCGCAGTCACCGCATCGTTGTTGATCTTGGCGGCGAGGGCCTGGAGCGTGGGAAGATTCTCCAATTCCTCTACTCCCAGGATGTCTGGAGTTCCCAACACGCCGCGAATGGCCAGAGATGCCTTGTTCAGCCGGTTATTGAAGGCCGTGGCGGTCAATACGACGTCACTGACCGTCGGGTCGCTTACCGTGTCAAAGAAGCGCTGCATGTTAAAGCTGGCCACCGTGAATTCTGCGGGGCAGACCAGAGGCACGGGAATGGCATTGTGGATTCCGGCCACCACCGGCGCAGTTCCTGGATCAGGCAGAATCATATAGGTCCGGAAACTGAAATCAAGAGGCCCGGTCACGTTCGCCACTACGGCTCCTGAGGTTACTTCGATCTTCGTCCCCCCGATCTGCCCGTCGCCGTCGACCTGGAGAAGTTCGGGATTGGCGTCAAAGCGGGGAATACAACAAGGAGATCCGGCAGGCAAGGGATCGGGAACTTGAATTCCCGGCTCCCGGAAAGGCCGCGCGACTCCAGTGATGACAACATAAAAGACACCATTCGATGTGCCGGTGGCATTGGCCTCGTTAACGCTCCCGAGGGTTGGTCCGACGACGGTCAAGGAATCGACGTGCACGCGCATTCCTTCAAACCGCTCCAACTGTTCGAGAGTGCCGGCAGGATCGGTGTCTGCGGCGGTCAATGTGATCGGAGTGGGGAGAGCATTTCCAGTGGAAAGCAGAGTCACCGCCGGCGAGCCGGCCAGCTCCGTCATCGGCGGACTGAAGGGATCGGCCGAGGGAATGAATTCTTGGACGGTCCCTGTGACTTTTACGCTGTTTCCTACGGCCGCTGCGGCAGGAGGAGCGCTTGACGTGAAGACAAACACACCTTCGGACGTATTCGGATCACTGTCTACCTCAGCATCGGGGGTTTGAATGAAAAACCCGTTGTTCTTCACTCCGGTTACGATGCCGGTGGTCGCGACCAGTTCTCCCACATGCGGGGAAACGTTGCCGCTGCCCTGAATGTCGTGGATGGCAATGACCGGCGGTTCGATCGTGAGCGGAATGTTGGCGCTTCCGGAGCGCCCTTGGGCATCAGAAATGACCACGGCCATATTCTTTAGGCCTGGCACGATACCTGAACCTACTATGGCTTGGAACGAGAAGATATTGTCTCCCGGTGCGACGTCGCCATTAGTGCCGTCATCAGAGAAGGTCTGGATAACCTGGCCGCCAATCGCGGAGAGGTTGGCGACAACCGTGATGCCGGTGCTCGGCGGATTGGTTCCCGGAACCACGGTCACTGTGAGAAGAGTTGTGGCTCCCGCGAGGACAGAAGCCGGGGTGGCCAAGCCCGATCCAGTGGGATTTGTCGGGCCGCCGCAAAAAAAAGCGGCGGATGCGCTATTCCGCGGACTGGGAGATCCGATGACGAAGTCGGTCAGATTATTGTCCGTATCCGTGCATCCACCGGACTTGCGAATGGCGGCCGTGGTGTTAATCAAGGCCGGCGCGGGGCCGGAACCTTCGAAGTTGTTCGCACCATCGTATCCGACAAAATCGACGATGGCAGGGTTCGGGAGGCAGTTTCCGGCGACAGCGCCGCAGGTGAGAGAAATTTGATTGCTGACCAGGGCCACTTTCGCCCCAGTGGCACTCATCGCAATGCTGCCCGTGGCATCCGGGGTCGGCAGACTCACGGCGCCACCGCTGCCTGCGGCTTCCTGGATGAGGTAATAGTGACCGGGCGCAATCGTTCCGACAAGTGGAGTCTTCCCCGAAAAGGCACTGCCGGAAGCCGCATATTGGACCGACCATGTGCTCAGGTCGACGGGTGCAGGTCCGAGATTGTAGAGTTCAATGAAATCGTTCTTGAGGGTGGCGCCGCTGTTTCCACCGCCGCCGTAAACCTGGCTGATAACAATGTTACCCGATGCAGCAGAGGTGAATGATGGCCAAAAAATCTGGCCGATGATGAGACCCAGGAAGACCGTACAAACCAACCATGAAACAAAGCGTGGGCGACCGGCATAAAGCTTCGACGAGGGGGGGACTGTCATTTTCTATTCTCCTATTCTTATGAATTCATTCTGGCTTGCCTTTCTGACGGAATGGTTCTCCGTAAGAGGGGGACGAGGAAGGTTCAATGGTATAGAGCGATGTCGAGAGATTCACTATAAGATTCAAAGCTTCCGTTGAAAGCGGGCGGGATTACAAAGCGGACCTTTTCGCCGAGCCCTGCAAGACACTGTCGATGTTCGACCATTCACATCTCAATGCCCGATCAGGGAAGTACACTTCGAGTGAAACCCAGGGAATGGAAAGCCCCCAGAAGGAATCTGGAGTAGGTGGAACTCAAGCCTCCTTGTGGCAACATCAAGCAATCCGTACCGCTAAAGATCAAGGACCAATTGTTTGACTCAAATTTAAATGCGCAGCGGAGCCGAGAAGGAAGAACGTCGTCTGCGGAATGTGTCTATTTCTTCAGCTCCATCGGCGGAGCCGCTAACACACTCCATGATAATCCACCGAATAGAATCGAGCAATGACTTTTCTCATTAGCGAATTGACTCAAATAATAGGTAACCGAAAAAGCTGAAGAGGAAGATACGTTGCCTCATATTACAGGTAACCGAAAGGAGACTGTGATATGGAACGTGAACGTTTTCGGGTCAGGGACCGACATTCGACATTTCTTTCATCCACAGATTTCGCGGATGGCGCAGAGGTTTTAGGTGATAGGTAATAGGTGATAGGGGATAGTTAAAAGCAGCTCAAAGTCCAATCCGCCACGGCGGCCAGGAGTTCAAAGTCGTAGCATGACTCCAAACATCATGCGGGTTTATTCGCTTCTAAGAGCAACCATCGGATCCACCCGAATAGCCCTTCGTGCGGGAAGATAACTGGCTACCAGCCCCACAACAATTAAGAAGATCGCCACCAGAAGGAGCGTAACTGCATCGGTGGCCCCGATTCCGAACAGGAGACTTTGCATGAC
>JBAVHJ010000564.1:0-6268 GCA_049685715.1 Terriglobia bacterium
CACGGCAAACTCGACAAGGCTGATGGGCACGACGGCAAAAAGCCGCTCCGTCATTAACTCCGGGACCGTGGGAGCGCCAAAAGCAAAGCGAGCAAGGAGATTTAAAGCCAGGGCCAGGATTGAACTGAGCAATCCTACCTGCCATCGAATCTCCGCTTCCGTGGGGACTGATGGCTTTCTTCCCTCAAGATTGAGTTTCAATAGATCCATAAGCCTTCTTCACTTCCCGGTAAATCTTCGTGCCGAGATGCCTGTCCTCTTCGGTCGCCTGGCAGCTCGGGGAGCCCTCTCCTCGACCGGAGCACACCGCGTCATCTGGGCACTGTTTCTTAGAATAAATCAGCCTACTCCAAGCGACGACAGACTTCAACCAAAAGTCAGCATGAGGTCCTCTGCATTGGGATTTGATCCTCATTCATCTTTCCGGTTGACGAGATAAGCACCACGGGGTAATCTTTTGTTCCTTCAGGATTCACGGCAAGACTTCTTTCTTGGTCCATCCATCTAGGAACATTGATGCCTTTGTCTGCAGGCAGTCGTCTGGGACCTTACGAAATCATCTCGCTTTTGGGAGCGGGTGGAATGGGTGAGGTGTATCGCGCCCGGGACACACGCCTGGGGCGCGATGTGGCTGTCAAGATCCTTCCTGTTTCGTTCACCGGTGAGGCCGACCGCCTGCGCCGTTTCGAGCAGGAGGCCCGTGCAGTCGCCGCCCTGAACCATCCCAACATCCTTGCCGTCCACGACGTCGGCAGTGACAACGGATCCCCCTATCTCGTCTCAGAGCTTCTTGAAGGAAGCACCTTGCGGGATCGAATCAAAGGGGGACCCCTGCCTTCACGCAAGGCGATCGAATACGCGCTCCAGGTCGCGCGAGGCCTGGCAGCCGCTCACGAGAAAGGGATCGTTCACCGCGATCTGAAACCCGATAACCTTTTTCTCACCAAAGATGGCCGCATCAAGATTCTCGATTTCGGCCTGGCCAAGCTCACCCGTATTGAAAACACCAGTGTAAGCGGATCTCAAACCTTCGCGCAGGCTGACAACACCGGCACTTCGCCGGGCGTGGTCATGGGGACCATCGGATATCTATCCCCCGAGCTCGTCCGTGGCCAGCCGGCGGATCACCGCTCCGACATTTTTTCGTTTGGGGCCATCCTGTATGAAATGCTCTCCGGAGAACGGGCCTTCAAGCATGACTCCGCGGCGGAGACCATGACCGCCATCCTGAAAGAAGATCCCCCGGACCTGGCAAAACTGAACCCGAAGATCTCGCCCGGGCTGGAGCGGATCGTTCGCCACTGTTTGGAAAAGAATCCCGAGGAGCGCTTCCAGTCAGCGCGCGACCTGGCTTTTGATCTTGAATCTCTCTCCGATCTGTCGGCCTCAACCCTGGCGACCACGGCATTGGCTCCGAAGAGGCGTCATCGCCTCCTGGGCCTCGCGCTCGCAGTGGTTGCCGCTTTTATCCTGCTTGGCATCGGGTATTTTACAGGCAGACAGGGAGAGCTGAAGCCGCCGCTGTACCACCAACTCACGTTCCGCAGAGGGACCATCCGCATGGCGCGATTTGCTCCTGACGGACAGACCGTTGTGTATGGCGCCGCCTGGGAAGGGTACCCCATTGAAATATTCGCTTCACGGCCCGAGAGCCCGGAGTCCCGTCTGTTAGGGCTTGCACGCACTGAGATTCTCGCGATTTCTTCTTCAGGAGAGATGGCCGTCACACTGGCTCCCCGCCTCTCCGGCCCTTACACAAGTATCGGAACTCTGGCCCGTCTGCCACTGGCAGGCGGGGCACCCCGCGAAATGCTGGAAGAAGTTCAATGGGCTGATTGGTCCCCGGACGGCACAAGTCTCGCTGTGGTGCGTAATGTAGGTGGGCATAATCGCCTTGAGTTTCCCATCGGAAAGGTGCTTTACGAAACCAACGGATGGATCAGCCACCCGCGAATCTCGCCCCAGGGAGACCGCGTTGCCTTCCTCGATCATCCTCAACCGGGGGATGATGGAGGCCTCGTCTCAGTCGTTGACCTTGAAGGCCACAAGCAAGCCCTTTCCGTTGGACAGATCAGCACTCAAGGCCTGGCCTGGTCTGCCAAGGGTACAGAAATTTGGTTTACGGCAACACGGCAAGGGAGTGCGCGTGCGGTCTTTGCCATCAGTCTGTCCGGACACGAACGGCTTGTCGCGCGAATGCCCGGTACATTGACGCTTCAGGATATCTACAAGGACGGGCGTGTTCTATTGGCGCGAGACAGCTGGCGCCGGGAACTCAAAGGCCTCCCGGCAGGTGAAACGAGCGAACGCGATCTTTCCTGGCTCGATTACTCCTATCCTGCATCCCTCTCCTCAGACGGGAAGACACTTCTGTTTGACGAAGAGGGCGAAGGTGGGGGGTGGACTTACGCTGTCTATCTCCGCAAAACTGACGGGTCTCCCGCGATCCGCCTGGGGCCGGGTCAGGCCATGGCCCTGTCCCCTGACGAGAAGTGGGTGATTTCACTTCCTTCGAGTTCAGGCGGACAGTTTGTTCTTTTGCCGACCAAGGCGGGGGAGTCAAAACCTTTGACCAGTGATTCCATCAATCATATTTGGGCACGCTGGTTCCCGGATAACAAGCGATTCCTTTTCTCCGGAAATGAACCCAATCAGGGTGTTCGGCTCTTTGTTCAGGACATGGCGGGTGGAAAGGCGCGGGCAATCACGCCGGAAGGAGTCGATAGTTCAGCCTTTACTCTTTCTCCTGATGGAGGGCTCGTTGCGGGGATTGGGCCAGACCAAAGAGGCTATCTCTATCCCGTTGCCGGCGGTGAGCCGCGTCCGATATCCGGCCTTGAACCCGGTGAAGAGCCCATCAGTTGGACGGCCGATGGTCGTTCTTTGTTTATCTATCGTCCGGGAGACTTGCCCGCGAAGGTTTACCAGCTCGAGCTTGGCACTGGTCGAAGAACCTTATCGCAGAAGCTCATGCCCTCCGATCCCGCCGGGGTGAATCACATTGGCCCCATTGTTTTAACGCCTGACGGAAAGACCTATGTTTACGGTTACCACCGGACCCTCACCGACTTGTACCTCGTCGAAGGATTGAAGTGAAAGAAAGAGACTGGGTTCTGCATCCATGCGCTCTTCGCATTTGTGCGAACCAGAGTCAGGCGAACTTCACAGACTTGTCGCACGACTGGAGCCTCTTCTCGCATTTCTTGACGAAGGGCGAGGTTGGGGTAGGAACAAAAGAAAAGTGCTAGGCCCGTCTGGCAGGGCGAGTGATCTAGGGTCCACGCCGTCAGCCGCGGGAAAGTGCTAGAACAAAGACAACTAGCGCCGTAAGGGCGACTGTCCGCTCAAGTGGACGAGGTATACGCCTCACAGTCATTTCGATTTCTCATTGATCTTCGGGGGAACCTCAACAATGTCTATTGCCGCAGGCACCAAGATTGGTCCCTACGAAATCCTTTTTACACTTGGGGCCGGGGGCATGGGAGAGGTATACCGGGCCCGAGATTCGCGACTGAATCGTGATGTCGCCATCAAGATCCTTCCCGCATCGTTCTCCAGCGATCCCGACCGCCTCCGCCGATTCGAAGGAGAAGCCCGGGCTGTTGCGGCGCTCAGCCATCCGAACATCCTCGCTATTTTCGATACTGGCTCGTACGAGAACAGCCCGTACATTGTCTCTGAATTGCTGGAAGGACAAACCCTGCGGGAACGCATCGCCAGCGGGGCGCTTCCGTCCCGCAAGGCCGTTGAATACAGCTTACAGGCCGCTCACGGCCTCGCCGCGGCTCATGAAAAAGGTATCGTTCACCGCGATCTAAAACCCGACAATATATTCCTCACTAAGGATGGGCGTGTAAAAATACTCGACTTTGGATTGGCGAAACTGACTCGGCCAGAGGTGTCCCCTGTCAGCGGGACCCACACCATCGCGGGAGTAGACAGCAATCTCACTTCGCCCGGGATGGTGATCGGCACGCTCGGCTACATCGCTCCGGAACAAGTGCGTGGACAGCCGGCCGACCATCGCTCCGATATTTTTTCTTTTGGAGCCATCCTGTATGAGATGCTGTCCGGGCAGCGCGCCTTCAAGCATGACTCCGCGCCTGAAACCCTGACTGCAATCCTGAAAGAGGATCCTCCGGACCTGACACGGTTGGACCAGAAGATCTCGCCCGGGCTGGAGAGGATTGTGCGTCACTGCCTGGAGAAGAACCCGGAAGAGCGCTTCCAATCGGCCCGCGATCTGGCGTTTGGACTGGACTCTCTTTCCAACCTATCCGGGCTGAGCACTCCCGCCCTCGAAATCACTCCGAGAAAACGCTATCAAGTTCTTGTCCCCTGGATTTTGCCGCTGCTGGCGCTGCTCATTGTGTTGAGCACTGGATTCCTGAAGTGGAACCGTGCGGAGGCAACGCAACCCCTGTATCACCAACTCACTTTTCGTCGCGGCAACTTGCACATGGCGCGATTTGCCCCCGACGGACAAACCGTTGTTTACGGTGCGGCCTGGGAGGGAAACCCCATCGAAATTTTCACCACCCGCCCCGAAAGTCCCGAATCGCGATCTCTGGGGTTGAACCGCGCGGAGATCCTCGGAATTTCTCCAGGGGGCGAGATGGCGCTTCTCTTGAACAGTCGTCCCGCCGGCACGTGGACCAATAGCGGCACCCTGGCCCGGGCACCGCTCGCCGGGATGGCGCCTCGTGAAATTCTTGAAAACGTGCAGGGGGCGGAGTGGGATCCGAAGGGCGCCAATCTCGTCGCAATTCGCGACATCATGGGGCGCAACCGTTTGGAGTACCCCATTGGAAAGGTACTTTACGAAACCGGTGGCTGGACCAGCTATCCACGGGTTTCCGCGCGAGGCGACCTGATTGCCTTCCTCGATCATCCTTTGCAAGGAGACGATGGCGGGTCGGTCGCTGTGGTGGACCTGTCGGGAGTGAAAAAAAAGATTTCAAGCAATTGGGGCAGCATGGAAGGCCTGGCCTGGTCTCCCACGGGGGATGAGATTTGGTTCACGGCAAATAAGGCGGGAGGTGATCGCGCCCTTTACGCCGTGATGCTTTCGTCTGGACAGGAACGACTCGTCGCCCGGGTTCCCGGCGCCTTGGTGATACAAGACATCTGGCGCGACGGCCGCGTGCTCATGACCCGGAACAATGAGCGACGGGGGATGATCGGCCTTTCCGCCGGCGAATCGAAAGACCGGGATTTATCCTGGCTCGACTGGTCTCGTCCCGCCGGGATTTCCGCGGATGGCAAGACGGTCCTCTTCTCTGAGGAAGGAGAAGGCGGCGGCGCCAGTTACTCCGTCTGCATCCGTAAAATGGATGGGACTCCTGCGACCCGGCTGGGCGAGGGCACCGGACTGGCGTTGTCACCCGATGGAGCCTGGGTGCTCGCGACTCGCGCCGATTCGGTCGGACAACTTACGCTCCTTCCCACCAAGGCAGGAGAAGCAAGGATCCTGTCACAGGACCTGTTGAATCATATCCGGGCCATTTGGTTTCCAGATGGAAGCCGCTTTATTTTTTCAGGAAACGAACCGGGTCGTGGTGTGCGGCTTTACGTTCAAGGGGTCGACGGGAAGAAACCACAACCCATCACGCCGGAAGGAACGAACGCCTTTTCGTTTTCGCTTTCCCAGGACGGCAAGACGGTCGCCGCCGTGGGTCCCGACCAGAAAGGATATCTCTTCCCCATCGAGGGTGGCCAGCCCCGCCTCATTCCGGGCCTGGCGGCCGACGAACTCCCTATCTCCTGGAGTGCCGATGGCCGCGCCCTGTTGATTTACCATCTCGGAGAATTGCCCGCCAAGGTTTATCGCCTGGAATTGAGCAACGGACAAAAATCCGTCTTGAAGGAGCTCCTGCCCTCCGATTCTGCCGGCATCAACGTCATCGGTCCAATCTTTGTTACACCCGACGGCAAGAACTTCATCTACGGCTACATTCGAAGCCTCTCCGACCTTTACCTCGTCGAAGGATTGAAATGAGGTCTGTGCATCGAAGAGTGGCGAGAGACATTCAATATTGAATCCCGTCAAGCGAGGAGTTTGTATGCCGTGAGTATAAGCAACTGTCCCGGAGATGGTTTTGGTTTTATGGCAGCAGGAATCCCCACCGCTGACGCCATGAGAGATAGATCAAGGGATCTCTTTCGGGACTTACCTTCAGATTTTCTTCGTTTTCCACTTGCCGCGTTTAAACAAGAAGGTGCTCGCGGCGGCGATCCCGGCCTCGGACACCAAGATAGCAATATACAC
>JBAVHJ010000565.1:0-11329 GCA_049685715.1 Terriglobia bacterium
GGTGATGGTCGAGCACGGTAATCTGGACGTACTTGGGTTTGGGTTTCCACTTTTCACCCTGCAAGTACCGGTCGATCTGTTCCGCCGCTTTCTTGCCATCGGCGACGGCACTGATAATCAAACGCGGCCCGAACGCGATGTCCCCGGCGGTGAACACGCCCGGGGCCGAGGTCATCAGGGTCTCGGGGTCGAACTTGATGGTTCCCTGGCGGGTCGATTCAATCCCGTCTTCAGGCCGAAGGAAGGAGAGGTCTGAGGCCTGTCCAATGGCGAGAATGACTGTGTCACAGGTAATGACGCTCTCGGTCCCCGGTTCGAAGGTGGGATTAAACCGATGCTGGGAATCGAAGACTGAACTGCAGTGGACCGTCTCCAAACCGGTGACCTTGCCGTTCTGCCCGATAAATCGCCTGGGCCCCCGTGAGGGATGGATGGATAACCCCTCCCGCTCGGCTTCTTCAATTTCCTCTTCAAACGCCGGCATTTCTTTGCGGGACTCAAGGCAGACCATGTGGACTTCAAGAGCTCCCAGGCGTAACGCCGTGCGAGTGACGTCAGTGAGTTCTTTCATCGCCACCTGTAGTTCGCTGTCGCTCAAGCTCTCGGGCAGGAGGGAGGAAGTGAGAGTCTCCAGGGTCTGCTGTTGTTGCTGGCGCAGAGCGGACCGCGCGACGTCAATGGCGACGTTGCCACCGCCGATCACCGCCACCCGTTTGCCAATGGAAAAACGGTACCCAAGATTCACGTTCAGCAGAAAATCAACGCCCTTGATGACCCCGTCCAGGTCGTGACCGGGGATTGGCAAATCCCTGCTGCGATGCAGGCCGATGGCGAGAAGAACGGCCTTGAAACCCTGGGCTCGAAGATCTCCCAGAGAGAAGTCCCCCAGCCGCGAGTTCAACCGAAGTTCAGGACCAAGGTCGAGAATTTCTCGAATTTGTGCTTGAACGACATCCCGGGGCAAACGGTACTCGGGTATCCCCAGGTGAAGCATGCCTCCCGGAACAGATGACGCCTCAAAGATCGTGACCGCATACCCGAGCAATGCCAGATCGTGTGCTGCGGACAGGCCAGCCGGACCCGACCCGATCACCGCCACCCGTTCCGAATGAGTGATGGGAGGTTTGTTGGGAAACACATCGATGGGATTGCGCGACTCAGGTCCGTATCGCTCCGTGACGAACCGCTTCAAGGCGCGTATCGAAATGGGCGAGTCGAGCACCCCGCGCCGGCAGGCGGTTTCACAAGGATGCCCGCACACGCGGCCGCAGATCGAAGCCAGGGGGTTGGGGCTGCGGGCATAACGATACGCTTCCTCGTACTTCCCCTCGGCAATCAAAGCGACATAGCGCCCTGCTTGAGTGTGCACCGGACAGGCTTGCATGCACGGAAAGTTCGATTCCAACCACTCCAGATCGACCAGTTTTGAACGTGATTCTCCCACGCGAACACTTCTCCTCGATAAGGAACTTCGGAGCAGGTCTCTGAATCAGGCCTCGCGGGATTCACCCCCTCGAGGCAGCGACCTCGATTAGCGATGGACCGTGAGGTCGACGGTGACGTTGCCGCTGCTGACGGTGACCGCCTGCGTTGCCGGTTTTCCCTCCTCGCTCCAGGTCTTCAATGTGTAATTCCCCGGCGGGACGTCCTTGATCTCATACTCACCGTCCTTGCCTGTCACGGCAAAGTAGGGGGTGGCCACCACCACCACGTAACCCGACATTTCGGGATGGACATTGCAAAGCAACGGTGCCGCCCCAAGATCTTTAAAGGTAAAAGATTTTTTCACTCCCTGCGGCCAGGTTCCCAGGTTGAAGGCCAATTTCTTGTTTCCTCCCACCGACGGCCAGTAGACGTTATGGCCTACCGAATCGCTATTGAGAAAATCAACGACGGTTCCCTTGAGCACCACAAGCACGTGAGGAATAAAGGTCATTTTCTTTTGGTCGATGACCACGTGTTGAGGCGGAGGAGTGAAGGTCTTTCCAGAGATTTCGTCGACGTACACAGCGATGGAGGCGGCTGAGCGCATCCCCTGGGCTGTCACCTTGCCCTGGATATTTCCAGCAAAGTTCAATATCGGTATGCAGAGCGTGAACACAAAAACGAGGGACGAAATTCCCAGCATGATCCGGTTTCTAGTGTATTTCATGGTTGGCTCCGATGGTTGAGTTCAGGGTTTTATCACCTTGTCGTGAAACAACGATTGAGAGAACTGATCAGAAGGAGTAGTCGATTCCCGCGACCGCTCCATGCGCGCGGAAAGACTGCCCGGCATCGCCAAAAGGCGTCTTCCACCGGTGCTGGTACTCGAAGACCATTTTGAGATTGGCACGGATCAAGAACTGAACGCCGGGTGAAAAACGGTTGCGCGTATCGTGCACCGACAGCCCGTTCAAGGCGTCGGTCGGTGAGTTCACTGCATCGTAACGCATGATCCCGATGAGCCAGGGATAGAACCAATACTGCGCCTGGAGGAATCCCCCACTAAAGGTCACGGGGGCGGCGCGGTCCAGGGTGAAGGTGTCCGTATTGGGGATCAGATTGGAATCATGTCCATACATTCCCAGCCCGTACAATTCGAAATTCTGAACCCTGAAACGGAAGTCTCCTCCGACTCGATAAAAAGGCTCGTGAATCGTTCCAAAATCCGGAAAGAGCGAGCGATCGACATTCAAAGCATTGCGGCCATAGTAGTAGAAGGCCCCGATGCGCAGCGAAGTATGGTCATGGGGTCCGGTAGGACCGGAAGCCTGGACCTCTTTCCGGGTGCTGCGGTCCCGGTCGAAGTTAAACTTCTGGGAAACGCGCACGTAAACATCCTTCGTGTTGCGGGCGGCCGTCGAATCGTTGGACCCGTTGAGAAAGGTGACCGACCATGCAAAATTCCCGTCGTGAGGATAGCCACCGAATTCAATCCCGCGCTGCGTCGCGGCAAACACGAAGGGATTGCTGGTTGAGCCCTGGGTCCCGGCGACGCTCGCCTGGTCGTAGATGTCGTAACCCGTGGGATTGATGGTTCGCGCGCCGGTGAAGGGCAAGTCCAACTCGAACTGACCAAACCGGATGTTGAGAGCGTCCTTGGGCAGGTGAAAGAGGTGTCCCACATCATTGACTTTCAAGTAACCGTCTCCGAGACCCCCATCAGCGCCCGATCCCCCCGTTGAAAGGTCATCGTCGATCCAGAAGGAAAGACTGGGTCCGAGACTGCCCGCGGCGATTATCGTGAAAGTGTTGGGCGTAAATAAGTCCGTTCGAGGGAGGAAGCCCAGTGAGAGCGGTTGCTTGCTGTTGTAACTGGCGAAGCCGGAATACCGGAATCCAATGGGAATGGTTCCCGGTAACTCGCCCGGGTAAATCGCCTTGGGGAAAGCCTGTCGCTGCGCGGCGGCCCCCAACAGGACGGGAGGTTCCTTGACGAAGGTGTCATCGTCCTTCGGAAATTTGAACCCGTTCTTTTTGAATGCTTCACCGAAGTCATTCAGCTCCGGATAATTGTTATGACAGGTGGCACAGGATGTTTGATACTTGCGCGCAAATGCAGGGATGGCATAAGCGCTGGGGACCGGCACTAAGACCAAAGAGATGAAGAAAACCCCCAGAAGAACAAGGGCTCCCTTCATCAGAATGATCCCTGGCTTTTGGTATCGAGACATAAATACTCCTCCTTTGCGTCGATCGCGGGTCAAAAGTCTGATCGAGACTTGATTATTCGACATGGCTTGATTTGAGGCGACGGCTGGCATCCTTGCAACGATGTATCAGGTTTCCTGAATTATGGCTGTATTTAAGGAGGAATGAAGAGTTAAACGAACGGGGGCGCTCGGTCTGCCCTTGAAGAGAATTGATGAGATGCCGGCGGGCAAGGCAAAGGAGAAATGTCTGCGACCAGACTCGTCGAGACAGGATGAAGAGAAACGGGTAGAACGGGGGAGGCGCTCTCAAAACTCGACCATACACAGGCGGCACAAAAGAGCCCCTCCGGGCAGCATGCCATATGGGGACCCAACCTGACGCTGAGAACGGGCTGGGCAGAATTCCCCAAGGACTCCAGGGAAAGTTGACATACATGAAAATCGTCTGAGGTCGAAAGGATTGGAACCAGCAGAATGGCGACGGTCATCCAAGTGAATGCCGCACACCAACGGATCTTACAGAGCGCCAAAGTCCACTTCCTGTAAAGGGTCGTCATCATCCTTTTCGAGCCCGGCCTAAACGGCATACTCTCCCATACGCCATCAGCCAACAAGGTCTAAAATATTATCGGGTCTTTTCCGCTTCAAGTCTCTGGATAGTCGTGGTGAGCCATTCCTTCAAGGCCTGCTCCAGGTGATCCTTGTCGCCGCTCCCCTGAAGCGATGCCACGGTCTCTCCCGCGTCATTCAAGGGGATATGGTGGCACGGTAACTCCCTTCCCGCGCGGTCGGCGGGGACAAAATCCATCAGAAAGCATTGATAGCAAGGCTCGCGCTCCGAATCCTCACGTCCGAAATTCAGGCAGGTGACGGAATCGCGCAAGTAGAGCGGTTCCACGTTAGGAGTACGCACAGACCGGCCGTACCCGCCATCCTGCAAAATGTTCAGTTCAAGCTTAAGTTTCTCAACTATTTCTAGCCGTCGGAAGTCGTTCATGGCCTTCTCCTCCGGGTCCAAGCCGCGCGCACGCGCGCATCTTCGCGCGCCAAATCCAACTTGCATGGGACAATGTTCTGTATCTGGAACAACCCTATTGTACCCAGAAATCGAAGAGAAGTCTCACACAATTTAGACGAACCATTGCTCCAGGCAATTCGCTAAGGGTTGAATCTCGTAGAGCAAGGCCGTCAACAGTCCTGATTCCCAGACCAGGGTCTTCTTGTTCAAAGGGAGTTGCTTAATCCACTCCAGCACGTGCTCTTGGACCCGGTCCCTATCCCCCTTCTCCATAATCGAAGCGATGGTCTCGAGCGCACCATTCAGGGGGATATGATGACAGGGAAATATCTCCTCCTTGCGTTGGTCCGGGACGATTGGCCAGAGGGAGCATCGGGCACGCCGGCATTCTTGCGTTCGATTTCCACACCCCAAAACTGGAACCGTTTTGACTGGCTCGGATTGATCCATTCTCATTCCTCCACCCAATCAAGTGATCCCGCAATGCATGATCTCGATGCAGGATATCTTAACCTTAACGGAACAAGCAACCGTTTTTCCGAGGGAGGAGGATTCTCGAAGGGAAGCACCTGACCTGAGATCAATGCAAGTCACCACACGGCCACATTCATTGACTCTTCCCTTCAGTTTTTGTTTTCTATTCATTGCAAGAAGCCCAGGGGGAATTTCTGGGGTCCTGACTCTTGAATTTTAGATATCCAGAAGAGAAACATGCGTTATAATCACCAGTCGAACAGATCAGAGACAAGAAGCCTGTCACGCTCCAAATGTAACAGAACCGTTGCGCTGCAACCCAAACTCAAAACGGATATGCGGAAGAAACTCGTGCTCATGGTGATTAACTTGTTGCTTGGATTGGCGGCACTGGCTGGCATAATTTGGGACATTTCGTCCGGGCAAATCGGCTCGATGGATGGTAACTTCCTGGCGGTCGTTTGCTTGCTGCTGGCATTGATATTTTTGGGAGGATTCTTCTCCAGTCTTCGCAGTGGAGACCTCAAGCAAATCTTCCACAGGAAACAAAACAAGGTGACTGACACCACAGAATGATAGTCAGGTTGTATGGCAGTCGTATACCCGCGTGACCCCGCTTCGCGATTCACCGGATTATTTTCATGAAAGATTCGAACTCCAAACGAATGGAGTGCGGGATTCTTAATATTTCTTGGTTGATGCGAAAAACCCAATGACCGCGACTACCGCGCCTCCCCCAACTGCCGGTCACTCTCATCCGGAAGCGGCAAGGATTTCTGTCCAGGGTGGGAGATTCCTTTGGCCCCTCGTCTCGCTCTCGTGGCGAGAATTGATCCGGTTCTACAGGCAGAGGCACAGGCTTTTAGGCGCTCTTGGAACTCCCGTGGTGTTTTGGATACTGATCGGGTCCGGCTTGGGAGCCTCCTTCCATCCACCCGGTTTTCTTTCTCCACGCGCCATGACAGCCATCGAATATCTTTATCCCGGAACGCTGGTATTGATCCTGCTGTTTACTTCCATTTTCTCTAACATTTCAGTGATCGAAGACCGGCGCGAAGGGTTCCTTCAGTCCGTTCTGGTGGCCCCGGCCGCACGGAGCGCCGTGGTGTTGGGAAAGATTCTGGGGGGAACGATGGTGGCCTTGATGCAGGGGATCTTGTTTTTGCTTCTGGCGCCATGGGTAGGGATGAAGGTGACCTTCGTTTCAGGAAGCGTCCTGGTGGGGCTAGTCTTTTTGATTTCGTTTGGATTGACGGCGTTAGGGTTGACCCTTGCCTGGCGAATGCGATCCACACAAGGGTTCCACGCGATCATGAACCTGGTCTTAATCCCTTTGTGGTTGTTGTCGGGGGCTTTCTTTCCGGCCGCCGGGGCGCCGCGCGTTCTGGAGTGGGCGATCCGGTTGAATCCGATCTCTTATGCCGTTTCGTCGTTGCGACGCGGGCTCTATTGGAACCTAGCGACCCCGTTAAATGACCCCTCCATGAGACTTTCAGTGGGGGTGGTAACATTGTTCGCGCTCATCTTTCTTATTCTGACGGTGAGGATGGCTTCAACCGATACTTCGGAGGGCTTAAAATGAGCATCGATTTGTCCGGTATCCGAAAGACCTTGATGGTATTGGCGCTTGCCCTTGGCCTTTGGGTTGTCGGACTCGGTGTTTTTTTCTGGAAGACCACGGGGACAATTACCGGGCCCGCTCTTCCGGATTATGGAAAGGTGCCCCCGTTCTCTTTGGTGAATTTTAATAATCTCCCGATCCAGCTTTCCGATTTGCAGGGCAAAGTCTCGGTGATGGATTTTTTCTTCACCACCTGTCCTGGCCCTTGCCCGGCGATGACAAGCCAGATGAAGCGGTTGCAGGACGAGTTTAAGGACAGGCGTGGGGTGCAGTTCGTCTCGGTGACGGTGGATCCGGAGACCGACACCCCTGCCGTCCTGTCCAAATATGCCGCTGCCGTCGGGGCTGATCCCAGCCGGTGGTTTTTTCTGACGGGGTCCAGGAAGGAGATTCAGGATCTGGCGAACCATGGCCTCTATCTCGCTGTTGGAGATAATGCTCCTGTCGCGCCGGCTAATGGACAAGGAACAATCACTCACAGCACCCGGTTCGTGCTTATTGATGGCCGGGCTCACATCCGCGGATACTACGACAGCACTGACAACCAGTCCCTCCAGGAACTTGTCCGGGCCATCGAGCGATTGCCGGTAGAGAAAACCAATTGATCCCCATCGCTACACTCCCGGTGCTGAATGCCACCTTGAACGGCATCAGTGCGATCCTCCTGGCGGCGGGGTTCGCGTCGATTCGGAATGGGAAGATCCTTCTCCATCGGATCTTCATGCTCTCGGCCTTTTTTACCTCGACGGTTTTCTTGATTTCCTATGTGACTTATCATGCTCACGTCGGTTCAGTGCGATTCCAGCATACAGGATGGATTCGCCCGGTCTACTTCAGCATCCTTTTGACTCACACCATCCTGGCCGCCCTCATCGTCCCCCTCGTGCTGGTTACGCTCTCTCGCGCCTTGCAAAAGAAATTTGAGAAGCACAAGAAAATTGCCCGTTGGACGCTTCCCTTGTGGTTTTATGTCTCGGTGACCGGCGTGGTGATTTACTGGATGCTTTACCGGATGTGAGAGTAGAGTGACGTGGAGAGCTTGGCGACCGGGCGCGCGACCTTTTAACGCGGAGGCGCGGAGTACGCTGAATTTATAATAGATCGAATGCTCCAATTGAGATTTTATTGGCACACGTGATATCAGCGTTTGATCAGTTTATTGCGACATTGCGGGATGAGAGTGAATTGAATGGATGAGACAGTTCAGGCTGAAGGCTTGCCGGGTGCACCGGTTCATAAAAAACGACCGCGCTGGTCGATGATCCTCATTCTGTTTGTGGCGTGGCTGGTCACCTTGATGCCTTTTCTTTTTTGGAAGGCCACCTGGTTTGGCAATCGTCTCAGCGATGCTCAGCTCGCCGGTTATTTGAGCGATAAGAGGAATCCACGCCACTCCCAGCACGCCCTCGTTCAGGTCTCGGACCGCCTCGCACGAGGCGACCGGAGTGTGGTCCAGTTTTATCCGCAACTGGTCGCCCTGGCAGACAGTCCCGTGGTGGAATTGCGCATGACCGCAGCCTGGGTGATGGGGCAGGACAACAACTACGATCCCTTCCACAGCGCGCTCCTCAAGCTGGTGGGCGATCAGGATCCTCTGGTGCGATGGAATGCGGCGCTGGCGCTGGTGCGTTTCAACGACGCATCAGGACGGCCTGCGCTTCGTGAGATTCTGCGTCCATTCACGGTGGTTGCGCCCGCTTCGGGGGTATTCAAAGAGCGCCTGAAGCCGGGGGATACTGTGAACCGGGGCACGATGATGGCACGTATTACTGTTCCTTCGGGCGGCGAGCTGGTGGAAATGCGTTCCCCCATCCCCGGACAAATCACGCGGCAACTCGTGGCCAATGGCAGCGGATTATCTGCCGGCACTCCTGTGTTTGTCCTCTCGCCCAACGAAAAGCAAGTGTGGGAAGCGCTTCGTGCGCTGTACTTGATTGGAGTGCCGTCCGATCTCCCTGACATCCAGCCATTCACTCATCCCATGACTCACATGTCGGGCCGGATCCAACAACAGGCCCAACTCACCGTCGAGGCCATTCAAAAGCGCGGGGCGGCAAATTAAAAGGGGAGTTATCAGCCTGACTGAAACCGGCGGAGGGGCTTGCGTGCGCATCTCGTTCTTTGCGATGTGTGTTGCCGGGCTTGGTTTGTTCCGCCGCAGCGTTTGCAATACACTACCGAGAAAGAAAGGAGTACACACCTATGATCACGATAACGGGATCTGTGGGAGCCAGCGGGAAGTACCTCGTCACCGGGATGCCGGTGGATACGAAAACTCATACCGTGTTGAAGATCGCATTCGAGAACAATACGGCGGGCACCAATCTTGCCCTGTGCGCGGGCTCAGACGCCGATTTTAATGCGGGCAATCCCGGGCTGCGACTATCGGATTCCGGCGGTCCAGGATTTCGATTCCTGACAATCATTGACACCAGTCAGCTTTCGGGCAAGGCCCTTTACGTCCTCCGGCAAGTTGGGTCTGCGGTATCGCAATTCACCCTCACCATTGAATAACAGGCGGGCGGCGCAGGGCGGGGTGGCGCATACCCCGATCCATCGGGGTGTGCGATGAAGAGTCGGTCGGCTCTTCAGAATTTTAAGCAGCGATCATCATAAATAATTACGGACAGCCACGCGTCACTGAGCTTCGGTTAATGAGAAACAGGTGGCTGTCCCGTATTTTAGAAGATGTTACTTACTGCCAGCTCGCAAAAGACCCTTCCGCATTCTCAGAAAAGCGAATACGCATTCGTGGCATATACCGCTACGCCTTTGAAATCCAGCGTCTCGAATCATCCGTATGCTGCCCAGAGAGCGGAATCAAAATGTGGGTGGAAATACAAGCACGTCTCGAAGGTCGTTCAGAAAAGCTCTTCCATAAGCTCGACAAGGGTGCAGGTCTTGCGCTTGTCGTTTACGTGGGCAGATTCGAGGGAGGAAGGTCATACGGGACCTTTGGAGACAGGTTTCAATTGACTGTCGACGAAATTGAAAAGGTTGAACGCGCATCTCGGTCATCCCGTGGGGAGGATGACCCAGCATGGGTACCGCAGAATTGCGAAAAGTCGGATGCAGCGCCGACGAAACAATTCTCTTCAATTCATCTCCATGTGATGCTCCACGTTGACGGGAAAAATAGGGACAGCCGCGAATGGCACTAAGTTAAGTGCCTGACAACCCGAATTAGCTAAATCCCTGAAAGGGATTCATTCATCCGCCCAGGGCAACGCCCTGGGTTTGAAATCCTTGTTGAATCCCCCGAACCCTGAAGGGGTTCCATAAAACATACCCTATTGTCTGATAACGCCTGGGTGGGGTCACCACAAATCGGGGGGGGTACATTAACCCCGGGCCATCCGCTGAGCCAGACGTTGGGACGGCTCCTGCGGGGTCACCTAGAATCTTCGATTCTTAGAGAACCCCTTCAGGGTTCCTGACCAATCCAAAATGGGACAGATACCCAGGGCGATGCCCTGGGCTGATATAGACATCCCTTTCAGGGATGGAGTCCCTTGTTCCACCAGCGGTCTTAACTTAGTGCCATTCAGGACAGCCGCCTATTTGTGCGCTCCTATGACTGCGAAATAGGTGGCTGTCCTATTTTTGAGCCTCACTTGCACTCCCTGAGTTCTCCCACACCAAATTACCTCGCTAGCGGGCGAGGCAAACTACAGAACAGAATCCCGAGCGGCCCAACCTCCTAGGATTGCCCTATCCAAGCCCATTGGTGTAACTGGCTTTTCCGTCGGTGAAATGCGCGGTAAGCACTTGACGGCGCAATGTGGGGGCAAATGACAAGTGCACCCAAGTCCCTTCCTGAATGAGCTGGTCGAAGGTAATGCCAGACGCCTGGATTGCCTGGCATACGCTCAGAGGGTTCCCAAATCCGTCGCATGTGAAATCGGCGGCGAAACCGCTCGTGTGGGCGCTGTTTGAGGCCCCTCCGATGAGCGTGTTCAGCGCGACACAACGGAACCCGGAGTCAATATGCATCCCTAAATTATTCAACACCTGCGAGCGGACCTTTTCCAGGCCCGCGGCAAGTATTTTTAAGTTGTCGATTATCTCCGCTGGCGGGGCGTTGTCGATACCCTTGCGAACCGCGGTCGAGGAAGCGGTCAGCTCCTCCAGAGTGAAATGATCGGTCAAATTCATGTTCATCCTCCTGTGTTTGATCATTACCTGTTTAGGAATGTCATGGGCAATCGACGGGGGCGCATACCCTGATCTTTCGGGGTGTGCGATGAAGGGTCGATCGGCTCTTCAGCTTCTTAAGCAGCGATCTCCAAAAATAAATGTCGGACAGCCCCAAATGGCACGAATTTAGGTCCGCTGTTGCGAGAGCGATCTCCATCCTTGAAAGGGATGTCTATGCCAGCCCAGGGCAACGCCCTGGGTTCATGTCCCATTCTGGATTGGTCAGGAACCCTGAAGGGGTTCCCTAGAAATCGAAAATTTCAGGTGACCCCACATGAGCCATTCCAACCTTGGGCTGAGACGGATGGCCCTTGGTTTAGGCACCCCCCCCCGGCGGGCTCAACTAAAATGCGACGTCTTATGGAACCCTTTCAGGGTTCAGGG
>JBAVHJ010000566.1:0-2189 GCA_049685715.1 Terriglobia bacterium
CCCGAGTACCATATGGATCGATTCCAACGAGACGCCGAGTTCGTCTGCCGCCATCTGCGCCAGGGATGTAATGATGCCTTGTCCCATCTCGATCTTTCCCGAATAAACGGTCACCTGGCCATCCTCGGCGATCCGCAGGTAGGCATTAAAATCGGTTGGGTAACCTCTTCCCCGGGGCTCCTGCCCAAAGAGATCAGATACGTCATAGGTGAAAAAAACGATGATGCCACCGCCAACAATCTTCATGAAGTCGCGCCGCTTGAGTAACCGATGGGTGCTGGCATTCGGCATTTCCATGACTGCGGTTTCTTCTTTTCGCATGATGACCCTCAGATGCTTGAATAAAATTCCGAATTCCCCAATAGTAGGCGATTCGCATTCAGTTGCTATACCATCTTCGACACACTCTCGACCGCTTCGACGATCCGCTTATGGGCCGCGCACCGGCATAGATTTTGATCCATGCCCGAGATGATCTGATCCCGGGTAGGTTTTGGGTTCCTCAGCAACAGGGCATAGGCATTCATGATCATGCCAGGGGTGCAAAACCCGCATTGCAGCGCCCCGTGCTCGGCAAATGTCTTCTGGAGAGGATGCAGCGTCCCGTTTCGGGCCAGACCCTCGATGGTCGTCACCTCTTTCCCGCGGACCTCCTTTACGGGAAGTTGGCACGACCGGACCGCCTCCTTGCCGACCACCACGGTGCAGGCACCGCACAGGCTCTCTCCGCACCCGAATTTCGTGCCCGTGAGGCCCAGGTTCGTTCGCAGAACCCAGAGAAGCATCCGGTCACCTTCGATATCTAATTTCGTGGCTCTACCGTTCAGTTGGAAAGTAATGGTTTCTTTCATGGCAGACTCTTCTTATTGGATAGTTTGATGAGAACGCAATCGTGTTAGGTTTGAATCCCTAAGAGTGGAAGCAGCCCCTTTTGTACGATCCCCCCCTTGCCAGCTGGGCTGTGCATAGTCCTGACATAGTCGTCGTTTTAAAGCCTCCGTCAACCTGATTGAATCATCCCCGATGAGAACGGTGGAAGTCAAGTGAAGAAAAAAAAGGGATGACATCCAGAAGGCATTTGTCATGACTGCTCGAATATGGATGGCTTGCCGGTCTGGTAGCCCCGGCGCGTTTCTACGCCGGGGGCACTTTTTTAAAGAGGAGAGCATTCATCCTTCAAGGAAGGTTTCACCATGCGCAGTCAATGTAGTGTACTCTTGACTCTTGGCAGAACCCCCCGGCTTAAAATCTTCAGACACCAGCCCCCGGCACAAGGACATGCCGGGGCTACCAAAGCGACCCGTCAGAAGGTGACGCCCTTTGTTATTCTTGATCGGCGAGAGGCGACGATTCGTACGCATGCCAGCCAGGTTTAGGAAGTGTGCTGCGACAAGGACAGAATATTGCCGTCGGGGTCTTTGAACCAAGCCACTTTGTCGCCATTAGGCGCTGTCCAGATCCCGAGTTCGTCTTGTCCGGGCAGTCCATAGCGCTCAAAGTGGACTCCCCGCTTCTCCAACCCCGACACCATCGCCTCAATGTTTGAGGCTTCCCATCCCAGGATTGTAAATTGCTGGGGTTTAAAGTCCGGAACCTTCGAAATCCGCACCATGATCCCGCCAGCATCGAGCACCAGCGCAAATCGATCCTCGCTCACAAAGTGAAGCCCCAACACCCCTTCATAAAACGATCTGGCTTTTTTATAGTCCTGAGTGGGCGCAAACGCCACTATCTTTGAGGAACCTAACATGGGGCCCTCCTTATTTATTTGTGTTTTGGTAAAACCGCAAATATATTACCGCTAGACCGGTTTACATTCTTTCGATATTATGACAAGAAATGTTGAATACGCGCCAGTCTCCTTACTTTGATCCGCGGGGTCATCCCACCTCCCGGGTCACCACGCTCACGTACGACTTCCCACACGGTCATGTAGTCCCGCGGCATTATCACGACCGGGATCAGCTGGTGTATGCGTGCCAGGGGGTCATGACCGTCCGAACGGATGAGGGGACGTGGGTCGTCCCGACGCAGCGCGCGGTGTGGATTCCGGCGCGTGTCCCCCATGGAATCACCATGTCGGGCGCTGTGTCCATGCGGACCCTCTATTTGAAGCCCTCCCTCGTGCGAACTCTTCCGAGGAGCTGTTGTGTTGTCAATGTCTCGCTCCTTCTGAGGGAGTTGATTCT
>JBAVHJ010000567.1:0-9000 GCA_049685715.1 Terriglobia bacterium
CTGCTGGGCTTTCTGATTGATTACACCAGCGTCATGCTTCCTCTCATTGGCCTGATCGCCGGTTACCTGATCCCCCGCGTGGCTGTGAAATATCTTCGCAAACGGCGGTTCGATCGCATCGATGCCCAGCTCGTGGACACCTTGACGCTGATGTCGAGCTCCCTGCGGTCGGGACTCAGCCTGGCGCAGGCCGTGGATCTTGTCGTCAAGGAAATGAAGCCGCCGATCAGCGAGGAGTTTTCCATCGCGGCCAGGGAAACCCGCCTCGGGGTTCTGCTGGATGAAGCCCTGACCAACATGGCGAACCGCCTTCCCGTCGAAGATCTGAAAATGGTCATTACCTCCCTGGTGACCATTCGGGAGACCGGCGGCAACCTCACCGAGATCTTCGACGTCATTTCACACACGATTATTGAACGCAAGAAGGTGGAGAACAAGATTAAGGCGCTCACGGCCCAGGGGATGTTCCAGGGGAGGGCGATCGCCCTGATGCCTCTGGCCGTGGTGTTCATGTTTTACATGATGGATCCGGAGTTCGTGAAACCGCTGTACACCACCTTCCTGGGCTGGATCATGATCCTCCTGGTTGCTGGCCTGGTCAGCATGGGATATTGGATGATGATGGCGATTGTGAAGATTGAGATCTGAGCCAATGAGCATGATTTACTATTCCGGAATTCAATGGGGTCTGGCGAGGGTGCAAGGCTGGCTGGGAAAACTACGACGGCCTCGTGGGCGAAGTGCGCGGGGACAGGCCGTGATGGAGTACATGATCCTAGTGATGATGATGGGGATTCTCGCGGCCTTGATCTATCGCTTTATCTCCCCGAGGATTGAAAAGCTCATCGTCAACATGGCCAAGGATTGGATCGCGGGCAACATCGCGGGCGAATAGAGTTACATTCCGGCTTCTTGAGTGAAGTCTTTCCGAGGATCACCATGCAGGGACAAATAGTCTGGAATCTGTGGAAGCTCCTCATCTTCATCTTGACCGCGACGGCAGCGTATATGCTGGTGTCTGAGTTATACCCCGATGTCGAGGCCCGGCTGGTTCGGGACCGCCTCGTCGAAGGGGTCGACCGCAAGAAGATCAAATCGCCTGTCTTGAAATTGCTGTTCCCGATCTGGAATCTTTATGCCGGGTTTATGAGCCGCTATAAGCTGGAGGAGTACCGTAAGAATATTCAGAAGCAAATACTCCAGGCGGGAATGACTGACCAAATGACCGTCGATCATTTTCTCGCGGCCAAGGTATTTTTCACGATCGCGGTCCCGCTGCTCCTGGCGATTGCCATTGATACATTCCGAAAGCCGCTCGGGATCATATTCATCGCCGCCCTCGGGTTCTTTTTTGCGGACCTATGGTTGAAGTCGATGATCAAGGACCGTCAGACAAAGATCTTAAGGGCTCTGCCGCTTTCGGTGGACCTGCTGACCTTGACGGTGGAGGCCGGACTGGACTTTGCCGGCGGCATACAGCGGGTCGTCGATAAGGGACCGGTGGGACCCTTGCAAGAAGAGCTGAAGACGTTGCTGCAGGACATTCGCCTGGGCACCACGCGCGCCAACGCCCTCCGGGCCATGGAGGAACGTTGTGCAATGGTGGAACTGACCTCATTCACGTCCGTCCTGATTCAGGCGGACCAACTGGGCGCCTCCATTGGCCCGGTGCTTCGAATGCAGGCCGAGCGCATGCGGAACGAACGTTTCTCCCGCGCGGAGAAAATGGGTGCGGAGGCCGCCAGCAAGATCATCTTCCCCATGATCATCTTTATTATGCCCGCAGTTTTTATCATTCTCATCGGCCCGCTGCTTCTGAAGATGATCTATGGACCCAAGTAACGCCGGCAGAATCCTGATTTCCAATACGCGGACGGATCTGCGGCTGGCCGACCGCGCCTGGGTTGCTCAAACCTACCAATCGCGGACGAAAGGATTGCTGAACATCAGGGAGCTCGAGGATGGGCTCGGTTTGCTGATTCCCCGGTGCAATGCGATCCATACTTTTTTTATGAAGATGCGCATCGACGTGGTCTTTGTGGATCGGACCTTTCACGTCGTGCGGCTTTTTCCTGCGGCCCCGGCGTTTCGCGTGTTCTGGGGCGGATGGAAGGCTAGAGCGGTGATTGAATTGCCCCCCGGCACCATTCAGCGATCCGGAACACAACTGGGAGATTTATTGGCATGCCACCCAGAATTGTCATAAAAGAAGCGACCCGCGAGCAAACGGTCGAACTCCTTTCCTCCGCCACAACCCTCGGGCGAGAGCCGGGGTGCGATATCCAGTTATTGGATTTGAAACTTTCGCGGCGCCATGCGCGGTTGGATGTGACCCCGGAGGGTGTAAAACTCAGCGATCTGGGAAGCCGAAACGGGACCTTCCTGAATGGCCGGCAGATCACCGAAGCCTGGCTGACCCATGGCGACAACTTTCAGATCGGCCATGTGAAGATCACCTTCTTGGAGGCGAAAACAGAGGAGGAATCCACGACGGAGGTCCCTCCCCCGGGCCGGCCTCGCGACACACGAACCGTGACATCGTCCAATCCACCCCCTGCGGAGCCCACGGTCGCTCCCCCGGTGGAGGAAGTGATGCCCGCTCAACCCCTCCCGCCGCCTTCGCTTGTTGCGCCCGCCGACATTCCACCCTCAGCGGTGGAGTCGCAGGAGCCCCACACGATTTTTTTGGACGCACAAAGATTGCAGCAAATCAGCCAACAACCTCCCCCTCCCGCAGGGGAAGCAACCCCGAATGTTGAATCGACTCCGCGATTGCCCAATATGCAGGGGGAATCCAAGACCGTTTTCCTGGACGCGCAAAAACTCCAGGAGGTCAGCCGAGAGCCAGTTCCGTTTTCGCGGCCGCTATCTTCACCCGGCACCGACTCCACGTCCCGACTTCCGGCGTTGCCGCAACCCGTCGAACGCAGTACCCAGAGGCTCGGCACCTCCCCGGCTGGCGTAGGAGAGCGAACTGTTTTCTTGAAGGAAGGGTTTGCGGGGACTGCCATCCAGAGGCCGCAGACTGCGCCGGCATCCGAGGAAGCGTTGCTGGCTCCAATGATGGAGCAAGTCCAGAAGAAACTGGTTTCCAGGATCCGGTTTCCGCGGATGGCCTGGCGTGCCAAATTCACTTTGCTCCTGACCCTGATGCTCGTCTCCTTGTTGTTGGTCATGTTGCTGCCCCTTCTGAGGATTCAGGAAAAAGCGGTCGTTCGAACTTCTTTGGAACGTGGCCTGGCCCTGACAACCTCCTTGGCCGCGAGGAACTATTTTCCTGTTGCCAACAACCAGCGACTACAACTGGATACCGACTTCGTTTCTCGAGAAGACGGGGTGAAACAGTCGTCCATCCTGGATACGCAGGGGCGGGTGTTGAGTCCGACTGCGCGGGCCGGGGAAGTGGTGGCCCGGATTGAGGGAATTGATAAGAACACCCCTCAGATCAGATTACGGGAGGAAGGGGTGACTGCCTCCGGAGATTATAACCTGGTCCTGCCCATCAAGAATGAAAACGCACAGATTATCGGGTACGCCTGGCTCACGTACACTCCAGCCGGACTTTCCCAGAGTGGGGGCAATATCACGGTCGTCGTCATGCTGGTCGTCTTTCTGGCAGCGATTGGCGGGGCCGCTCTCGTGTGGAGCGCCACGAACATGACTGTGCGTCCCCTCGAAATGCTGCGCGACGAGACGGAATCGGCCATTCGCGGCGACGTTGATCACGTGGATAGCCTGGTGGGCTTCGCCGAAATCAATGCGTTGGCGCAGAGCATCAACCGGTTGATCGAACGAACGGCCCTGCCCCCTGAAGTCGCCCCCGCCCCCGCACCAATGTCGGTCCAGGCCCCTTCCTTTGTCCCCTCGCCGGGTTATGGCACAGCGCCCCCGTCATCGAGGATCCCTAGAACCCCGGTCCAGGCAACGCCTGCTCCGGCAGGTTCACCCGGCTCGCCGGCGAGTTCCATGCCCCCGGGTTCGCCGAATGAAGTCGGGGAATTACTGGTGGATGGCAACTTCACCATTATGCAGGTCAAAGGGAATGCGCCGAAATGGTTGGGGATGCGCGTCAATGAGTTAGTGGGCAAACACGTTATCGAGGCCGTGCGAGAACAGCAACTCCTCGAGGCGATCCTGGATCTGATTAACGCTCTGGCCACGCAGCCCCAGGCGACACAGGAATTCGACTTCTCGGCCATTCCTTCTCTGGGCGCTCCATTTTTGCTGGCCGTCAACAAGGCAGGGGGAAGCGACCAGATCTTGATCAAGCTCACGCGGAAGTGAGTCCCGAGAATGCAATGACCCACGCTCCAAGAACTGGATCCTATAGGAGGATTTTTTAGATGCCCCTGGATTATGGTGAGACGCAGGCAGTTTCAGCCCTCAGTGGAAACGCCGTGCTCATTTGGATCAAGGATGACGGCTCAGAAATGCGGTTTCCGATCTTTGCCGCCGTCACCACCATCGGTCGTGACGCCACGAACATGATCCCGATCAACGACGGCACGATCTCCCGGTTCCACGCCAAGCTGCACTTTCAAAACGGTCAATACGTCCTGGTCGATCTGGGGAGTGCAAACAAGACCTTTGTCAACGGCCAGGAAATCAAAGAGAGCACCCTGCAATCAGGGACCGAAGTCCGCTTCGCCCAGCAACGATTCATATTTCAAGCGGTACAACCGGCCGCCCCTCCTCCGCAGTGGGCTTCTGCTCCACCGCCCATGCCGCCACCGCCTTCCCAGCCGATGTACGCACCACAACAGATGGGCGGCCCACCAATGGGAACACCCTATCGCCCGCCCGCCGCGGTCGTGGTGTCGCATCCCACTAAGAAGAAACCAAAGCCCATTTTCATTCTGGGAGGTGTGTTTATTGTTCTCCTGGTTCTGATTGTCGCTATTACGAAGATGACGCAGGGTCCGACACCGCCTCCGGGAACAAGTGGAGAAAAGCAGAAGGCAGCCCCAACGCCTACAACGCCTGCGCCGGTTCCCTCTGCCACCTCCCCCACCCCACCCGTTTCTGGGGAAACTGCACCGACATCGACCTCCCCCCCTCCGACGGGCACCACAACTCTTCCGGAGGTGACCACGCCGGGGGCGACAGGTCCGCAAGCGATTGGGCGGATCATGGATGACGCAGCCGCGTTGGAGTCAGCGGGAAAACTGAGGGATGCCAGGCAGCGTTATGAACAGGTTCTGGCGATGGACCCGGTCAATTCTCGTGCCCGGTCACACCTGGAGGATTTGAAACAGCGGGTTAACGACGCCATCAACCTTCATTTCAAGAATGCCAAGCAAGCCTATGATTATCTGCGTTTCGATGAAGCGATCGATGAATGGAATCTGGTCCTGGCCCTGGCCGATCCCACCGATTCTCGTTACGTGGAAAGCCAGCGAGGCGTCCAACAGGCTCAGGCCCGCCTGAAACGTTAATGCCTTTGTGATAGAATGAAAGGTCCTGTTTGCATTCCTGGGCGTACAAGCGCCCGGGTCTGCGAGGGGGGAACCTCGATAACCTCTTTCGCAAGGTTCCGGCAGCGCACGAGAGTGCCTGACCTCCCTTTGAGCAACTAAGGAGTTTCCTGAATGCCATTTTTGACGATCAGCCGCAGCGGTGTCCTCGATCAGCGTGTCACGCTGGACAAGGACGTGATCAGGATCGGCCGCCTTGATGACAACGATGTCGTCTTAAAGGATGGCTCCATCTCCCGACACCACGCCCGAATTGAACGCCAGGGTGATCGCTTCGTCATTAAGGATCTCGGAAGCCAGAATGGAGTCTGGTCCGGGGGAAGCCGGGTTCCGGAACTGGAGTTGGTTCCCGGGACCGCTTTTGTGATGGGCATTTTTTCAGGCCTTGTTGAAGCGCCCCCCGTCGAAGTCGCTCCCCCGGCAGCCGGCCCTTACACCTGGGCCAAACTCTTCGTGCTCGAAGGCCCTTTGAATCAACCGGAATTCTCGCTGAACCGGCCGGAGCTCCGTTTTGGCCGCTCGGCCGGCTTGGAAGTTCCCATTGACGACGACTTGGTCTCGAAGAACCACGCCAAGATAGTTTTCCAGAACAACCAGCATACCGTCTTTGATACGGGAAGCCGGAACGGCGTTTTTGTCAATGGCCTTCGGGTCGAATCGCAGGTCCTTAAGCATCGCGACGAGATTCAAATTGGCCCGGCGCGGTTTGCCTTCAGCGAGACCGGTGAATACATCCCGCCGCAATCCGTGCTGATTTCGTCGGCCCCTCAACCGGGGATGTCCATACCGGCCGCACCGGCATTTACCCCGCCCCCTGTCCGGGGTGCGGCGGCCAAGCAAAAAAGCCTGTTCAGCCGGGTTCCCAAGATAGTTTGGTTTGGTGGCCTCTTGGCTGTTCTCATATTGATTATTCTGATGGCCGTCCTGTCCGGGCCTCCCAAAACGGAAGGGCCGAGCTCCAAAGAAGTCAGTGCGGAGAATCAACAGACGATCCAGAAACTTCTGCTCGAAGGAAAGCAGTTTTTTGCCGGTGGGGATTATCAAAGCGCCCTGGATAAAGCGAATGCGGTGCTGACGCCGGACCTGGACCCCAGGAATCGCGAGGCTTTGGAATTGCAGGCCAAATCTCAGGACAAACTGCGGGAACTGGCCGCGGCCCGGGAGAAGGCCCAACAGGAGGCGAATGAGCGGGCCGCCAAGATTCAAGCCCTGCTTGCCGACGCCGCAGCGGCTTCTAAGAAGGGCGATTTTACAACCTCCAAGTCCCTGCTCGAAGATGCGCGGACCGTAGATCCGGACAACCCGAATGTTAAAAAGGCGCTGGTGGACACCTTGATTGCTTCCGCGCAAGCGGATTCCAAGAAGCGCGACTATAAGAGTGCTTTCGAGGCTTATGACGCAGCGCTGCAACTGGATCCCACGAATGCTGAGGCCACGAAAGGGCGTGGAAGCCTCGCCAGCTTTGAACAGGCTGCGAAGGCGCGGGAATCGCGAGCCCGGACGTTGTTCGAGCAGGCCAAGAGTGAGGCGGCAAGCGGAGCTTTAGGCAAGGCCTATCAGGATATCAACTCCCTCCTTTCTCTCAATCCGAATTACCCCCAGGCCGCGAGCCTTCGTGGCCAAATCCAGACCCAGCTCGAAACAAAGGTGAAACCTCTCTACGATGAGGGGGTCCGCCTGTTTAATGCGGGACAGTTAGTGGAGTCTGCCAACAAGCTGAGTCAGGCGCTCGCGATCTATCCTGATCATCAGCCCACCCAGCAGTTTTTGATGCAGGCACGGAGCAAGCTCCGGGCCGAGGCGCAGGAGGCGTTCCGTCGCGGGTACATCAACGAAGGATTGGGCCGTTACAAGGAAGCCATGGATTTGTATCAGAAATCTCTGAACCTTCTTCCTGACCCGAATGAGGAGTACCACAAGAAGGCGGCCGATAAGATTGCCCAGCTCAAGGACAAGGTGAAATAACGCCCTGAGAGGGGCTCCCGCTAATCCGTCTCGCCCACGGTCCTACAGGACAACAACTGTGACCAACGAAGAACTGGATAACAAACTCGCGGAGTTGCTGGTTAGCTATGGACGGATCTCCGAGCCGGTCGCCCTTCGTGCGCGTGAATTCCAGAAGACACGCCCCATCACCTTCGGACGCGCCCTGGTGGAGATGAAACTGCTGACGGCCGACGTCCTCAAACCGTTGCTCGAGGAAATCACGGGAACGACTTGCGTCGATCCGTCACTGATGACGGTCTATCCGGATTACGTGGAAATGGTGAGCCAACTCCTCCCACCGGATGTGGTCACCCAACTGCTCGTTTTCCCCATACAGTCAGAACTCAATGTCATTCATGTGTGCATGCTCAACCCCACGGACACGGCAACGATCCAGTGGCTGGAGGGCCTTTCGGGGTGCCTGATCAAGCCGCTGGTGTGCCACGAAATGGGCATCGTGGCCGGTCTCGAACAGTATTACAAGAAGTACCTGACGGGGCCGCCCACCTATCTGAACAATCCGGAGCAGGCCAAAGCTATTGCCCAGGCCGCCTTTGAACGTGACTTTCAGGCGCCCTTTGAAAAATTCCTGGAGCCGGCCATTGCGTACGCCAACCGGAACCGCGACAAAATGAGGAAGGATCCTGCTGGCCTTCAAGCCGCGATCCGCGATCCCTCCATCATCAAACTGGTCAACCAGATCTTGAATCGCCTGGTGCTGGCGAACGCCAGCGATCTTCACTTTGAACCCACCGAGAACAAGTTCAGGATCCGAACGCGAATCGATGGGGTGATCAAGACCAAGTGGGTGATGCCCGAGAACATGAAGCTTCCGATTGTGGCACGCCTCAAGGCCATGGCGGGAATCCCGATTGAATCGGCTCCCCTCCCGCTCGACGCCCGGATCGGGTATGACATGATCTGGGAAAAACAGGTGGATTTCCGGTTCTCGGATTTGCCTTCGTTGCTGGGAGAAAAAATTGTCCTTCGTGTTCTTGACCGATCCAAGGAACGCAAGCAGCTTTCCGATCTGGGGTTTGATCCGACCACCCTTGACGTCGTGTCACGCGTCGCCGAGATGCCCAACGGTTTAATCCTCGTCACGGGCCCGACCGGGAGCGGAAAAAGCTCCACGCTTTATGCGTTGTTGGACAAGCTGAATGACGATGCGCAGTGTATATTGACTGCCGAGGACCCCGTGGAATCACGAGTCCCGGGGGTGGTGCAGGTCCAGTGTGAAGAAGAGAAGGGACTGACCTTTGCTGCCAGCTTGCGAAGTTTTCTGCGTCAGGATCCCGACATTATCATGGTCGGCGAAATTCGCGACTCTGAAACTGCCGACATCGCCATGAAGGCAGCCTTGACCGGTCATCTCGTTCTCTCCACCTTGCATACCAACGACGCCCCTTCCACCGTCCTTCGCTTGCTGAACATGGGTCTCGAGCCCTTTTTGATCGCCTCCTCGCTGCGGCTTGTCCTGGCACAGCGTCTCTTGAGAAAACTGTGCCCCAAGTGCAAGAAGCCCGCCGATCCGAAAGGG
>JBAVHJ010000568.1:0-15417 GCA_049685715.1 Terriglobia bacterium
CACCGACACCTGGGCCGCAGTGCGAGTAGGACGGCAGCCAATCGGAGATCTTCTGACGCTAGCGGAAGGCCTCCAGGCCGATCGAACTGGTGCTGTTCTCACTCTTCTGTTCGGGTATTTGAACTACATTGGAGACAACCTGATTACCGACACCTCTCAGCCAGCTTACCAAGCGTGGGTGCGTAGGCTCCTGACGCCCATAGTCAACGACCTCGGCTGGCAGCCGCAGCCGGGCGATAGCGATGACCGCAAGGACCTGCGGGCGAAGGTTTTGGGGGTGTTGGGGGGGCCGGGAGGTGATCCGAAGACGCTGGAGGAGGCACGCCGCTTGACGGAACAAGCGTTGCAGGATCCCGCCTCAGTGGAGAGCGGTCTGGAGGGTGCAGCCTTGGGCCTTGCCGCGCTTAACGGAGATGGAACGCTTTACGACAAGCTCCTCGCGGCCATGAAAACGGCCAAAACACCCGGGCAGTACTATCTCTATTTCTTCACGCTGAGCAATTTCAGGGATCCTCAACTCCTCGATCGCACCTTACAATTCGCCATCTCTCCCGAGGTTCGCTCCCAGGATAGCTTGAACCTCATCGGTGCCGTCATGAGCAAGCCGGCGGGCCAAAGACCATCGTGGAATTTCGTCCGGACGCACTGGGCCGAGGTGGAGAAAGCCGGTGGCCCGTTTGCAAGTGCTCAAGTTGAGGGCAGCACGGGCTCATTCTGCGATGCGAAGTCGAGAGATGAAGTCATCGATTTCTTTTCAACCCATAAGGTCGCGGCCGGCGAACGCACGCTGAAGCAATCCTTGGAGCAGATCAACAATTGTATCGATCTGAAATCGCTGCAGTCCGGCCAATTAGCCTCCTGGTTGCGGGCCCCCAGTGATGGCGGGAGATAATCTGGCTTTGGTAGCCCCGCCCCGATTCGTCGGGGCGGGGGCTTTTGCATACCTGCAAGCAACGGCCGGGAAATCGGGACAGTCACCTTACGATTTGTGCTCCACAATGCTTTGGTAGCCCCGCCGAGGGTTTTTCTCGGCGGGGGCTTTTGGATTAAGGCAGCCAAGATAATAGGGAGAGACATCCTACGTTGTTGAACCACGCAAAGTTGTGCACGCGGGGTGTCCGTCCCTGCTCTTCCCATTCCACACAGTTTCTGGATGCGCCAATTGCATCCACCGGAAATGCAACCCATGTCAACCACGAACACCCCGAAGTCCGGAGCCGGCGGTATCAATGCGGGCTTGCTGTTTCTGCGCCTGGCGGCCGGGTTATCGCTGTTGCTCCTCTTTGGGCTGGCGAAGCTCCAGCGTACGAGGGTTTTCATTCATACAGGACAATGGCAGTTCGTCGATTTCAACCAGAAGGTAGGATTACCAGCTCCTATCCTCGTGGCCTATCTGCAGACGTTCAACGAATCCATCGGCGCTATAGCCCTGGCGGCTGGACTGGTGACTCGATATGCGGCGGCTCTGGCCTTCGGATTCGGCATGACCACATACTGCAGCTTAAAAATTGGCGAGTCAGAGTTACTGATTGCAGCTTTTTACTACGTGATGTTCACCACTCTGCTCCTGACGGGGGCCGGCAAGTTCTCGATAGACTACCTGCTGCAAACCAGAGGCGCAGCAAAATTGGAAGAGAAGGTGCCATCGAATTGAGCATTCCTGGGAATCGGAGGCGACTGGGAGCACTGCCGCAGCGGGGATCGACGTGAGACTGCACATCAGGAGGGGCCAAGCTCTGAGGGCCCTCCAGACCGAATTTGCTTCTATCCACGACTCACTCTACAGCCTTCAATCTCGAAATCCGCCATTATGCTGGGAGTAACTCAGTTCTTCAATCGCGGCAGGATCTTTTCAAAAGCATCCAGGGATTCGGGATTGGCGAGGGCGTCGCGGTTTGTCACCGGCTTGCCGTTCACAATGTGGGTCACCGCGCTTTCCACTTTTTTCATGTTGAAGGTGTACGGAATATCCGGGACCTCAACAATGAGTGCCGGGACATGTCGGGGCGAGGCATTGGCTTTGATTTCCTTCTTGATCTTGCTTTGAAGCTCCTCGCTGAGCGAGGCGCCTGACGTCATTTTGACGAACAGTACGACGCGTTGATCCCCCCGCCAGTCTTGCCCCACGGCCAGTGAATCGGCAATCTCTTCAAATCTCTCCATCACGGCGTAAATTTCTGCCGTGCCAATGCGCACGCCGGAAGGTTTCAGCGTCGAGTCGGACCGCCCGTAGAAGGTAATGCCGCCGGTGTCGCTGTGGATGTGAATGTAATCCCCGTGGCGCCAGACGTTTCGTTGGGGATAGAAATCAAAGTAAGCACTCCGATATTTTCCCTGACCGGAATCGTTCCAAAAGCAGAGTGGCATGGAGGGTGACGGCGCTTCGCACACCAGCTCACCTTGACGATCCCGAACCGGATGGGCCTCTTCGTCGTAAGCGTTTATTTTCATCGCGAGGGCCGGACCCTGCAGCTCGCCGGCATATACCGGGCTGATCGGATTGCCGCAGGCAAAGCAGCCGTTGATGTCGGTGCCCCCGGAGATCGAATTCAAATGCAGATCTTGCTTGATGGAGCGGTACACGTACTCGAACCCCTCTGCCGAAAGTGTCGAACCCGTCTGTGATATTTCCTTAAGTGATGAAAGATCGTATTTATCGCCAGGCCTGAATCCCAGGCCCTTCAAATAGTGGATGTAAGTCGCGCTGCACCCAAAGATGGATATTCCTTCGTCCTGGACCATCTTCCACATGGCTCCAGGGTCCGGATAATTCGGATGGCCATCATAGAGCACGAGTGTGGCACCTGTGGCCAAACCGCTCACCAGCCAGTTCCACATCATCCAGCTGCACGTCGTGATGTAAAACAACCGGTCCTCACGTTTCAAATCGGTATGGAGCCAGTGCTCTTTGAGGTGATTGATGAGCACGCCCGCTCCTTGCACGAGGCATTTGGGTTTGCCCGTGGTGCCCGAAGAAAACATAATGTACACGGGATGATCAAAAGGCAGTTGCTCAAATTCGATGACGCCTCCCTGGCGCGAAACAAAATCGGTATAAAGGACGGCTTGGGGAATCTGACTGAGGTCAGGGGGGTCGGTCGCGTATTGCACCACCACGACCCTTTCAAGCGAAGGAATGTCCTTAGCGAGTCGGGCCGCGTTGGCGCAGGCATCGAATAATTGACCCTTGTGGAAATAGCCGTCCGCCGTGAACATCACCTTCGGCTTGACCTGTCCCAGCCGGTCGAGCGCCGCTTGCGGTCCGATGTCGGTGGCGCAAGAAGCCCACACGGCGCCCAGCGATGTCACCGCAAGCATCGCGACCACGGTCTCAATAAGATTGGGCATGTACGCGACCACACGGTCACCGGGCACTACCCCGAGGTCACGCAGCGAATGGGCCACGCGCGCAACCTCGTTGTAAAGCCGCGCGTAAGTCATCGTCCGCGCTGTGATGTTTTCTCCTTTGAACACCAGCGCGATTCGGTCATCCCGAAAGCGCAAAAGGTTCTCTGAAAAATTTAGGCGTGCTCCTGGAAACCACCTGGCGCCGGGGAATCTATTGAGATCGTCAACGACCTCATCGTAGCCGCGCGAGGCGTTGATCCCCGCGTAATCCCAGAACTTAGACCAAAAAGCGGGAATATTTTCAACTGACCATCGATAGAGTTCGGGATAGGTTCGAATCTCAAGGGAATATTGTTCGTTGACCTGACGAATAAAGGCAGTGATGTTGGCGTTGCGTTTGCGCTCTTCCGAGGGCGTCCAAAGGGGCATCTTCATTCGGGAGGGTTCCTGTCAAGTGATGAAGGGGACAGACACCAGGGTTCTAAACATCTTCGAAGGGATAGAGCAAAAGGCGTCTGTCCCCTTTTAGATTCTCAATTCCTCCAACAGTTGTTTCCAGGCGTCCCGTTCGCGGGCAGGGGAAAAAAGCGGAGCAAGTTTCTTACACTGGGATCGAAGCCTGGCGAGAAATGGCCGATCCATCTCGGCGCGGTGAAGGAGATGCGCCAGCCCGACCGTGTCGCCCACATCAAAATAGCCTGCATAGTCTTCACCGAGAATGCCGACCGAGCCGGGGATCCGGGAAACCAGGAGAGGGACACCGGCGACGATCGCTTCTCCAAGGACATTGGCCCCGCCTTCCACCCTCGATGAAAGCACACACACGGCACACCGCGCGAGGGTCTGTTCTACGTACCGACGTGACCGGTCGCCCAGCCACCGGTACCGGGGATTAATTCTTGCTTCTCCGCGCACACGGCGGGTCATCGCTTCGGTCATTGCAGCCCCCAAATGGAGAACCCGGAGACGGGACGAAGCCGGAAGCCGGCGCGCGGCGAGCGCTGTCCTGAACGGGTCCTTGATCGCACGCAAATGGGCAATCACGCAGACATTGAAATTCGTTTGCGAATCACGAACCGGAGAAGTGTTCGGTTTCTTCACAGTCGGGGAAACGGACTGGTAGATGACACAGACCTTTTTGCGGAGACGGGGCTCGAGCTCGCTCCGCGCTAACGGTTGGAGGGCGACGATGCGAGTAGCGAGTTCCAGAGATTTCTGTGCGCTTCGGCTTCGAGGAAGATCGTGGTACAGATCGGTCCCCGTCAGGGTGACGATGAGAGGGCGATCCGGATGGTCGCGGTGATAGCGCCGGACGGAGGAGTAACTGCGCCGGGCATGCAACGCAATCATCAAGTCGAAAGGCTCTTCCTTATAAGCCTCGGCTATACGAACCCGGTGTCCCAGCTCTTTAAGAATTCGCGCCCACCGCAGCGCGGTGACCCGGTTGCCGTAATGGGACCGCGGAGGCGATGGAGTGATGATGCCGATTCTCATGTCCCATCCGACAGGTCACAAGTGCGAAATCCGGCCCAGACGTCGCGCCGGTGGGGTTGGTAGAAGTTCCGATACTGGTTCCGAATCAGCCCGGATCGCGTGACCCAGCACCCCCCGCGCAGCACCTTGTGGTCTCCAAACCAGGGTGCCGAATATTCTTTGTAGGGACCGGGAGAAAAGCCGGGGTAAGGGGCAAAATCCGTCGCCGTCCACTCCCAAACATTGCCGATCATCTGGCGACATCCGAATGCGCTGTCCCCAGCCGGCAAAGCATCGACCTCCACGCAACCCAGGGCGCGCCAGTTGAGATTGGCGCGATCTGGGCTCGGAGGTTCATCACCCCAGGGAAAAAGCCGCTGGTGTTGCGCAATGCCGCCGCCGGGGGCCGGTTCGGAGCTGGCGGCGAATTCCCATTCCGCTTCCAACGGAAGGCGACGTTTCGCCCAACGGCAGTAGGCATCTGCTTCATACCAGTTGACGTGGAGGACGGGCAGACGGGGCTCGAGTGAAACCCACGTGTCAAAGTTGCGGCGCAGCCATCGGCCGCCCCCCTGCCTCTGCCAGTAGACCGGATATTCAGCCCGCGCGTCCTCTCGCCATTGCCATCCTTCCTTTGTCCAGAGCTCACGCCGCTTGTATCCGTTGTCCTCAACGAATGCCGCAAACTCCGCATTACTGACAGCAGCCCGGGCCATACGGAATTCTTTCACCGTGACGGGATGGGCCCACTGCTCGTTATCAAACACGAACTTCATGCCGGGCGTGCTGCCGAGAAGAAAAGTTCCGCCGGGGATCTCTGCATCTCCGAGGGTTGCTTCGGGAGAATCGCGGCGCATCTCAACTTCCGCGCCCGAATTTTGATCCTGCTCTCGACCGGCACCCGGGTGCTGAGTCACCTGGACTCGCGGCGGAGCGTACCCTAATGTCTGACGGGAGTAAGTGATGGCTTCTGCGTGCATGTATTCGTGAAGCAGAGCAAGGCAAATAAAATAGGCTTCGTCGTATCGTGCCATCTCTGGGTGAGTGCTAGACACAGCGGGCTCTTCCCGCTCCAAGACGCGTTCCAGGATGCGCTGAATGTACGCAACGGTCTCCCCCTTCGAAGGAAGCAGCAAATCCCATCGCGTGTCGTGAGCAATGTGTGCGGAATCGTAAACACTGTCTCCCTCCGGACGGGTCGGTGCCTCTTTCCGGAAATGGCGCAGAACCCAGTACTCCTGGAACCATCCCACATGCCCGATCTCCCACCGGAGTGGATTGACGATGGCGAGCCGCGGGCCGATCATCTGCTCGTCCGTAAGGTCCCCGATGAGCTCGCGAGTTCGGTCACGGGCTTCCCTGAGAGCGTCCAGGAGCTCAGTCATTGAAGGTCGAATCGGTTGAGTGGACATGAAAGAGTCATAATACAACCGGATCTGATGCGATCCAAGCCCCAGTTTTTGCGTCGAGGAATCTCATCGCTTGTCAGGAGGTCTGGATCCTCGTGATGGGCACCGACTTCAGGGCTGAATTGCCGGGATTTGAAATAGAGCGTGACTGCTGGCCCGACATTGATTGCGGGAAAAAGCAGGGACGGGCGGCTCTTACTGGGGAAATTGGACCTTCGAAACATTTTGCGCGCCTGACCCAGGCAATTGATTTTCATCCTTTCCCTTTTGCTCTCTTCACCTCCCCCGTTCCCGAACCCCGCCCAGTGCGACCTGAAGTTGACATTCCACCTCCTCTTCCGTCCGTCAGTACTTTTTCCTTGACGGCAATTCTCGATCGAATTAGGATATGCAAATATTCGCATATGCATTCAAATAAAAATGCATATATGCGCGGGACTTTTATGCGACAACAGCTCAGTCAGTTCAAGGCGGAGTTCTTTAAGGCGCTGGCCCACCCCCTGCGTGTGTCCATTCTCGATGCGCTGCGCGAGGGCGAGCTCACCGTCAATGAAATCAGCAAGCAATTTGACGTGGAGCCTGCCAACGCCTCGCAGCAATTGAAGATCTTGCGGAACCATAATATCGTCGAAACCCACAAGGAAGGGTCGAACGTGTATTACGGGGTCGGGGACCCCACCCTCTTTAAACTGCTCGATGTGGCTAGGGAGATCTTCAATCGCCAACTCATTGGGGTTCGAGGCATGTTGGAAGAGCTGGGAGCCCAGTCGAGCGGCCGGCGGAAGGGACGCTGACGGGGGCAATCGGATGCCATGACGACATTATGGAAAAAGATTCTTAAGACCCCCCTGGTCCTCGAATCGGTGGCCCCATCGGCGAACGAAACTCCCATCGAAGTCCTGGGCAGATCGGTCAAGGAGCGCGTAGCGAACCGGTTGGGACGTTCCCTGCACATCCGGCAGGTGGATGCGGGATCTTGCAACGGTTGTGAACTGGAGATCGCCGCCTTGAATAATCCCTATTACGACCTGGAACGGTTTGGCCTCCACTTTGTGGCTTCGCCCCGCCATGCGGATTGTTTGCTGGTCACCGGTCCTGTGACCCGAAATATGGCCGATCCACTCAAACGAACTTATGAGGCCACTCCCGATCCCAAGCTCGTCGTGGCAGTCGGCGATTGTGCGAAAGATTGTGGAATCTTTGCGGGTGGGTACGGAGTCCTAGGACCGGTGTCGTCCGTAATCCCCGTGGACGTCATCGTCAACGGTTGTCCTCCCCCTCCTCGAATGATCCTGTTGGGGATCTTTGCGGCGTTGGAACGCCGCTTTTAGATTTCCAGGCTTTGACCGGCGCCTTCAGGAACCTTGAACATGACACAATTCGGCCAGGCACAGTTACTCCGCTTATTGACGGCCGCTCTGGCGTGTTTCCTGGCCGGCGCGCTCGGTGCACTCGTGTGCGGCCGCTCGCCCCGTTTTGCACGACGGGTGGGACACCTCGCGGCGATCGGGGGTGGTTTGGGCCTCCTGCTCCTCAGCTTGGCTGGTTTGGCCGGAAATACCTTTGCCCTTTTCCTCCCTCGCCTCCTTCCCATCAGCGGCGTGGCGCTCGGTCTGGATCGGTTGAGCGCGTTTTTTCTGTTGGTGATTGCCATCGGCGCCCTTACCGCCTCGGTTTACGGGCTGGCTTATACCCGGGAGTATGAAGGCAGGCATTCCCTGGCAGCCTACGGTTTTGCCCTTAACTTCTTCCTGGCAGCCATGGCCCTGGTTGTCCTGGCGCGCAATGGGCTGACCTTCCTGATCCTGTGGGAAGGGATGTCGTTGGCCTCGTACGTTCTGGTCATGACGGAAAGCGACCGCCGGGAGACGCAACGAGCGGGGTGGACCTATCTGGTCATGACGCATGCGGGATTTGCCTGCCTGCTCGTGGGTTTCTTGTTGATGGGCCGTTTCGCGGGCACGATGGATTTTGCACGGTGGCATGCGCTCACCGGGGGGTGGCATGGACCTGCGCGTCATGCCGTCTTCGTGCTTCTGGGGTTGGGATTCGGATCCAAAGCGGGAGTCATTCCGCTCCACATCTGGTTGCCGCAGGCGCATCCGGCGGCTCCCACGCCCGTCTCCGCCTTAATGTCCGGAGTCATGATCAAGCTGGGCATTTACGGGCTGGTGCGCCTCGGGTTCGACTGGTTTGGCCCGGGGCCGGCGTGGTGGGGGGCAGTTGTCCTGATCGTCGCGGCCATCTCGGCGGTGCTGGGCGTGCTCTACGCGTTGGTCGAGCATGACCTGAAGCGGCTGCTTGCGTACCACAGCGTCGAAAATATCGGCATCATTTTATTCGGAGTCGGTGCGGGAATGTTGTTTCAGACTTATGGGCTTCCTGCGCTTGCAGCACTCGCGCTCGTGGCCGGGCTCTATCATACATTGAACCATGCCATCTTTAAGAGCCTGTTGTTCATGGGGTCCGGCGCCATTTTGCAAGCGACCCACACCCGGAATATGGAAGAGATGGGCGGTCTCATCAAACGCATGCCCCAAACCGCCGCCTGCTTCCTTGTCGGCTCGGTGGCGATTGCCGCTCTGCCGCCGTTCAACGGTTTCATCAGCGAGTGGTTGACGTTTCAATCGTTGCTGCTCAGCTTTCAGATTCCCGCACGTGCCACCAATCTTGTTTTCGTCCTGGCGGTCGCGGCGCTGGCCCTCACGAGCGGGCTTGCCGCGGCCTGTTTCGTCAAGGCTTTCGGGATCACGTTTCTGGCGTTGCCGCGCAGCGAGCACGCCGAACGCGCGCACGAAGTCGCCTTCAGCATGCGGGCTGTTATGGTCCTGCTGGCGCTCACCTGTCTTGGACTGGGCGTCGCCCCCTTTCCGGTGTTGTCCTTCTTGAATAAAACGACCTTCGACCTGATCGGCACACAGGCCGATGTGCGATTTCATTGGACCTCGATTGCGGCCCATGGGGCGTTCGCAACGGTGTCTCCGTTTTGGATTGCCGCCGCGCTGCTGGTGCTCCTGGCGGCGATACCAATCGGCTTACGGCTGACCGGTGCAAACCTCCGTCGTCGCACCTTTGAAACCTGGGGCTGCGGGCGGGCTTTGCAGACCTCGAGGTTTGAGTACACGGCCACCGCGTTTGCCAATCCATTCAAGCGTGTTTTTGGTCTGCTCTATCGTCCGGTGAAGGAGCTGGACATCGAATTTCACCCCGAATCCCGGTTTTTCATGAGGACCATCGCGTATCGCAACGAGGCCCGCTCGGTCTTCGAAGACGCTCTCTACCGCCCGCTGAGCCGTTTCGCACAATCGCTCGGAAGGCGGGCGCGTGTTTTGCAATCCGGCAATGTCCATGTTTATCTGCTCTATATTCTGATCGCGCTCGTGGTGCTGCTGTTGCTGGCCCGTTAACTGGTCCGACGGGGTCGGCCGGCAACACCGGATAAGGAATCATGTTGATTGGAATCCTGATCGAACTGGCTCAACTCCTGCTCGTTGCACTGGGCGCCCCCTTGCTTGTGGGTTTGATCCGCAAGCTCAAAGCGCGCTTGCAGGGAAGACGCGGTGCTCGCCTGTTGCAGCCTTACCTGGATATGCGCAAATGGCTGGTCAAAGAAGCGGTGGTGTCTGAGAACACGTCGTGGATCTTCCGGTTTACACCTTATCTTCAGGCCTCGGTCATGTTGCTTTCGGCGCTGTTGATCCCCCTGCTGACCGTGCAAACACCGCTCGGGTTCACGGGCAATATTATCGTGTTGATGTATCTTTTTTTGCTGGCGACGTTTTTCCTCGCGCTTGCGGGACTGGATGCGGGGAGTGCCTTCGGCGGCATGGGATCGAGCCGCGAAATGACCATCGCTGCCTTGGCCGAGCCGACCGTGATGATTGCGATTTTTGCCATCGCTCTCCGGGTCGGCAGCACCAGCCTCGGCGAGATTGTCCGGCGGGGAGCATCGGAATCCATGCTGTTGTTGAACCCCGGCCACCTGCTCGCGTTCATTGCCTTATTCATCGTGACCCTGGCAGAGACCGGGCGCCTGCCGATCGATAATCCATCCACCCATCTCGAGCTGACGATGATTCATGAAGCGATGATCCTGGAGTACTCCGGACGTTACCTCGCGTTGGTCGAGTGGGCCTCCGGCATGAAGTTGTTTCTATTTCTTTCTCTGCTGGCCAATCTGTTCTTTCCATGGGGAGTGGCCATGAATCGGAACGGGGCATCAGTTTTGCTCGCCGGTGTCGTCCTGGCATTGAAGGTGGGCCTGCTGGCCGCAATCATTGCCGTACTGGAAACCTCGATGGCCAAGCTGAGATTATTTCGTGTTCCCGAGTTGCTCAGTGGATCGTTCCTGCTGGCACTGCTGGCCGTGGCGTCATTCTTCTTTGTCCGATGACGTGCATACGTATTCTGGAGGAGTTGCGGGGAGCGGGGAGCGTTATGCCCTTGCAAGAGGTGAAATTCTAAGGATTCTATAATGGCATCCATTCTCTTTCCAAAGCTCACAAATTTACTTTCCTTTATTTTTTTGGGCACCACTTTTCTTTTGATCGTGCGCCGAAACCTGGCAGGGCAAGTGCGTTTGTTCGCGGTGCAGTCGTTGGTGTTGGCAGTCCTGGCGGGACTGGTCGCCGGGTTTACACGGAGTTTCGAGCTGTTTGCGGTCGCGATCGCGGTCGTTCTCCTTAAGGGGATTGTGATTCCCCGGGTGTTGAATCGTGCGGTAAACCGGATCGGCCTGCAGCGAAGCGCGGCCCCCTACCTGGAAACGCCGGCGTCCCTGGCGATTTGCGGTCTGCTGATGCTGCTGTCCTTCTACGTGATGGCGCCCTTGACGGATACCAATCGCCTGCCCACGGCCGAAGCCATCCCGCTGGCATTTGCCGGAGTCCTGATCGGTCTTTTTATCACCATCATCCGCCGCCGTGCCCTGACCCAGATTCTCGGATTCCTGATGCTGGAGAACGGCATTTTTCTCCTGGCACTCCTAGCTACCTACGGCGTGCCTTTTATCGTGGAACTGGGAGTTTTTCTGGATGTGCTGGTTGCTGTCCTGATCCTGGAAGTGTTCATTTACAAGATCAAAGAGAACTTCGATTCCATCGAAGTGGATCAACTCGGAAAGTTGAAGGGCTGATGCTGGTTGCATTGCTCATAACCCCCCTCTTCGTGGCTGCGGCGATGGCTGTCCTCCGTCGTCGGCGAATGCTGGAGGTCATCTACCTCGCCGGAGCCCTTGCCATCCTGGGAATGGGAGGGGTGGTTTCGCTGCGGGTGTGGCGGATGGGTTCCTTGACTGTCTCGACGCCCATGGCCCTTCATGCCCTGGCAGGGATTCTCCGTGTCGACGCGCTTTCCGCCCTGATGATTCTGGTGGTGACGCTTTTGGGGGCGATTGCCGCGATTTACAGCATCGGTTACCTGCGAGCCGAGTCAACCGACGGATCCGACTCCCGCACTAACAGCTTTTTTGCGCTGTTTCACCTTTTTCTCTTCACCATGTTGTTGGCGGTGACAACCGACAACCTGGGGGTCATGTGGGTGGCCATTGAAGGGACGACCCTGGCCACCGTGTTTCTGGTGAATCTTCATAACACCCGAACCTCCCTGGAGGCCGCGTACAAGTATCTGATCGTCTCTTCGGTCGGCATTGCGCTGGCATTTATCGGCACGGTCCTGATGTTCTACGCCGGCACCTCGCGGACCGGGGCGATCGGCTCGAACTGGACGTCGTTGCGCGCCATGGCCAGCCAGCTCGATCCTTCGCTGGTGCGCCTGGCCTTTGCCTTCATTCTGGTCGGCTATGGCACCAAGGCCGGCCTGTCGCCCATGCACACCTGGCTTCCTGACGCTCACAGTGAAGCGCCGGCCCCGATCAGCGCCCTGATGTCGGGGGTCCTGCTGAATGTCGGCCTCTATGCTCTCATCCGCTTTAAGGTTGTCGCTGATCTCGCCATCGGTCCGGGATTTTCTTCGCGCTGTCTGCTGGGGCTGGGACTGTTGTCGCTGGCCGTGGCGGCCGTCTTTCTCCTCTCGCAGCGGAACTACAAACGGATTCTCGCTTACTCCAGCGTCGAGCACATGGGAATCATTTGCCTGGGTCTCGGATTTGGCGGGACCTGGGGTACCGTGGGGGCATTGCTCCACGTTCTCAACCACGCGTTCTCGAAATCGATGCTGTTCATCCTGTCCGGAAATATTTATTTGAAGTACCAGACGACCGATACACGCCGGGTCCGGGGTCTGTTGCGAACTCTGCCGGTGACGGGAATCGCATTTCTTCTTGGGACTCTGGCGCTGGTCGGACTGCCCCCCTTCGGACTGTTCATCAGCGAATTTCTCATCTTTCGGGCGGGGGTGGACGCGGGGATGATGCCCATCGTGGCGATCGGAATCTCATTGCTTGTCGTGGTATTCGCCGGGATGATGGCGAGTGTCAATTCAATGCTGTACGGACCCATCCCGGAGTCCATGGAGCGGGGCGATCCCCTCGCGTGGTCTCTCGCCCCGCTGGCGATCAATGGTGGATTGCTTCTGCTGCTGGGACTCGTTCTGCCGGTGGCGGTGATGCGGGTCCTCGAGCAAATCATCAAGGTTTTTGGAGTTTGAGGTGACCAATACGGATACGATTACCCGGCAACTGCGCGCGGCAACATTAGGGCTGACCGCGATTGAGCAGACCTCTCCGCGGGAAGTTCGCATTTCGGGAGAGAGAGACATCATCGTTCCGGCCGCCGAGTGGCTGCGGGATCGATATCATGCTCGTCCCGAAATGATTTGGGCCGAAGACACGCGCGCCGAAGAAGGCTCATTCACCTTGCGTTATCTTTTCGAACTGGAGGGCGTGGATGCCTTTATCCTCCTTTCAGTGCCCGTACCGGCAAACGATCCAACTTTCCCATCGCTGGCCACGCGGTGGTATTTGGCCAGCCGGTTCGAGCGTGAAATCCATGACCTGTTTGGATTGGTCCCGCTGGAACACCCGGACCTGCGTCGCTTACCGCTTCATCAATTCTGGCCTGCGGATTTCCACCCTCTGCTCAAAGATGCCACCCCGCCCTCGCAGTTCATCGACGACGGCTCGCCGTTTCCGTTCCGTCACGTGGAGGGCGAAGGAATTTATGAGATCACAGTGGGTCCGGTCCATGCCGGGATCATTGAGCCCGGTCATTTCCGGTTTAGCGTGGAGGGCGAAACGATTATCAACCTCGAATCGCGCTTTTACTTTGTCCACAAGGGGATTGAGAAGCTCTTCGAAACGATCCCGTGGGAGCGCGGCGTCGAGCTGGCCGAACGAATTTCGGGAGATTCCAGCGTGGCCCACGCCATGGCTTTTTGCCAGGCCGTGGAAGCCATCGCCGGGACCCTCCTTCCTCCGAGAGCAGCCTGGTTGCGAGTGGTTCTGCTGGAGCTGGAGCGACTCTATAACCACATCGCGGATGTGGGCGCCATTTGCACCGATACCGGGTTTGCAGTCGCCAATGCCCATGCGATGCGAATACGCGAGGATCTCTTGCGTTTGAATGAGCGGCTTTTCGCACACCGCCTGTTGCGGGGCGTGTTGACCCCGGGCGGTGTCCTTAGAAGCTTGAATGATGGACAGAGGGCGGAGGCGCAAGACACACTTTCTCGAGTGCTGAAAGATTTTGAAGAAATCGTCGAGATCGCCCGAACCAATGCGTTAGTCATGGATCGATTGATTGGAACAGGCCTTTTGACGCGTCGCACGGCTCAAGAGATGCAGGTCGTTGGACTCGTGGCGCGTGCCAGTGGCATAGACGCTGATGTCCGGCGCGACCACCCCTTCGCTGCCTATCCGCAACTCGAGGTCCGAGTGGCCGTGAGACAGGAGGGGGATGTCTGGGCGCGAATGATGGCCCGCGTGGAAGAAGTGCGCGAATCGGTTCGACTGATCGAGCTCGCGTTCGAACAGTTGCCGGAGGGAAAGCTCTGTGAGCCCGTGGCAGCGGGGGAGATAAAAGGAGGGGCTCTAGGCCTCGTGGAAGGCTGGCGCGGGCCGATTTTGCACTGGGTCGTGGGTGTACAAGAACAATCTCCGTCCCGGGTGAAGATTAAAGATCCCTCCTTCGCCAATTGGCCAGCCTTGAATTATGCCATCCTCAGAAATATCGTTCCCGATTTTCCCCTGATCAACAAGAGTTTCAATCTCTCTTACGCCGGGAACGACCTATAAGCTCTTTCCGATCCAGGCACTATCCGCAATCCCAAATCCGTAACCCGCAATCCCCCATCATTCCTGGCGCAATGCCCCGACGGGGTTGATTAACGTAGCGCGGTGTGCAGGAAGGTACCCGGCAACCAAACCCACGGCCAGCAAGATCCCGGAGACAATCGCTAAAGTCGATGGATCGGAAGCGGTGACGTTAAATAACAATCCCGTCATGAGGCGTGTCAGGGCCAAGCTTCCGGCTAGTCCAAGGACCAAGCCAGCCAGAATCAATCCGAGGCTGCGTCCGAGGATCATGGCGAGCACCTGGGTCCGACCCGCCCCGAGTGCCATGCGGATGCCCAGCTCCCGCGTTCGCTGTTCCACGGAATAAGAGATCACGCCATAAATGCCAACGGCCGCCAGGATGAGAGCGAATCCCGCGAAAAGGGAAAGCAGCAACATCGACATCCGGCGTTGACCCAGGGACCGTGCCAGCAACTCGTCCATCATCCGCACCGCATACACCGGCTCATCCGGATCGATCGCCTGCACCTGTTGCTCAATGGCACTGACCAGGCCGCGGGGATTGGTACCCGCCCGGATCGCCAGGCTCAGGTTAGGCCAGGGATTCTGGGCCTCGGGCCAGTAGACTTGCACGCGTGAGGCGGATTCCAGAGTGCGGAATCGCACATGCCGCACCACACCGACGATGGTCATCCAGGGAGCGGTTGATTTTCCCCCGCCGCGGTGGAGGCGCTTGCCGATCGGGTCCTCGTTTGGCCAGAAAGTGCTGGCCATCGATTCGTCAATGATCGCAACCGGGGTGGCAGTCTCCGAATCCTGCTCCTCGAAATAACGCCCCCGCAGAAGATCGATTCTCATCGCCTGAAAGAACTCCGCGGTGACTGGCCGCATGTCGGCTTCGGGAGTCCGACGATCAGGAGGCACGGCCTCGCTATCAATCGTCGTCGTCCCGGAGCTTCCTTGTCCGCTAAGCGGGAGCGCGGAGATCGCCCCGAC
>JBAVHJ010000569.1:0-1926 GCA_049685715.1 Terriglobia bacterium
TGTTCGTGGACAACATTGCATAACCCGCCTGCACTGCCCCTCCATTGCCCGATGTAGCATGGATAGCCACTCCGGCGGCCGGAAGATCCAGATTTACTTCGGAGCTGCCGGGTGTCGAGAGGACGGAAATGATTCGGAAATCACTTGCCAACCCTGATCGATCCTGAAGTTGAAGCTGGATCTGGCGCGTATCGGCAAGGCGATTAGAGCCGGTAAAAGCAATCTCGGAAACAAATGAGGTCTTATTGTCGACTCTCGTCCCGATGTCAAAGCTCCCCGTGCCCAAAACCTGTCCTTGCGCATCAAACCGGGTCTCGGTCAATCCGACCACGTCGCCTTGCCCATCCCTGCCATAGAACTGTATCCGGATCACTCCATTCGCAGAATCGGGTTGGAAACTTGCGGTCGCGGTGTCCAGGATGGGGGGGCCGTTTTCAACCACGCCCCGGATCATCAGGTTGACTGGGGCTCCTTCATTCCACATCCTGGAACCCCCAAACGTCGCTCCATTGTCCGTAGAAACATATCCCCCCTGTCTATCCGGGCCGCTCGAATCCAGGGCCGCAGAAACGGCCCCGGAAGCGGGGTACTGGAATCCGATGTACCAATCTCCGGAATCGATCGCAGGCCCGTTCAAAATGGGGAAATCGACATATCCGTTATTGCCATGAATGACCGCCCACTGGTCGACCAGAAGAACGGGAGAATCCGGGGGACGATTTGTGGCCGCACGATCGGTGAATGCGACCAGGCGTATGGATTGCCCCGGAGAACCCTGGGCATTCAAGTCCTGCGGGATAAAAATTCGAATGGCTTTCAACTTTGAAGGATAGCGACGCGGTGTCAAACGGTTGACCACCATCAAGCCCGTCCCAGGCAAACTGTTTTCCATTGATCCATCATCGACCAACAACTCCTCGGTCTTCAGCGCACTGGAAGGGTTCACGAGACTTGCCCGCAAGGCAAAGCTGGTCTGAGCGTTGCTGCAGTTGGCCACGGCGATATAGTAGGTTCCTGGAACCAGGGGAGGAGTGGTCTGGTCGTTGACATAAAGGGTTTGATTGGGAAGCGTGGTCTCCGACTTGTAATCCGCGGTGATCCGCCCCCCCGCAAGACCAACCGATTGATCCCGCCGCAAAAACAAATTCACGTTTTGATTCCCTGAGAGTGTGACAATGAGTTGCAGTGTGCCGGCGGGGACATCAATAGTAAATTGTGAAGGGCCGAGCGTGCAGGTGGCGACCGAGGAACGGGGCGATAGGACAGCGGAGGTTTGAACCCCCGAAACGAGATTCACGATTCCGGTGTCCGATAGGTTGGAAGCGAAGCTTTGAACAAAAAGATCTCCATTGAAAGAACCCCAACCCGTCACCTGGTCATAGGCGACCTCAGCGGAGAACCCCGGCACGGCTCCCGTGGTGTTGCTCCCGCCTGTCACATCGTGAAACGTTTGGAGGCCGCCCGAAGTCAGCTGGGTCCGGCCCATTTCATAGATTCGGGTGTTCGCCAGACCGACGCCATCACTGCCCGTCCCCGGAACGGCAACAACCTGATTGACTAAACCGAATAGACCCGCCCACAAGGGAGCGCTCAAACTGGTTCCCCCAATGCAACATCGGAGGGTCCCTCCCTGGTACCAGTAAACACCCGGTTGGCCCGGATTTCCCATGGCCGCCACGTCCGGGACATCCCGCATTCCATCACTTGGAACCCCGGGACCAAACTGGTAAGCGGGTTTTTCATAAAACCTCGATTTTCCTCCGCCGCTCCCACTCCAGGCCGTTTCCTCGCCGTACTCAGTGACATTCCCATCAGCATCGAATACCGGATTGAGATTGGTCCCACCCACACAGGTGGCGTACGGTGAGGAACAAAGACGGTTCACGTCCGGGCCTGAACTGAGTTGAGAGCCCGCGGCAAACTGCT
>JBAVHJ010000570.1:0-4648 GCA_049685715.1 Terriglobia bacterium
AGTCCTCCGGGCTTAGGTGCTTTCACTCCATCCTTTCCCCGTGAGGCTTCGTGTTCTCTTTACGGTTCGTGGGTTTTCGACTTGCACACCAAAAGTCGTACACCCGGTCGGGCATGTGCTTCAAGAACCAGTAAACCACCCTCATGGGTCCAGGAAATACATAGCGCTTCTTCCCGGACTCGATCGCAAGGGCGATCCGGCGCGCGGCGGTTTCGGCATCTATCAACCAGGGCATGCGTTGGTTTTGTGCGGTCATTGGGGTACGGACAAAACCCGGATGAATCGAAATGACCTCGATGCCGCCACCCGCAAGTTCACCTCGAATGGACTCGAGATAAGTGGCCAAAGCAGCCTTCGAGGTGCAATACGCGGCGGTTTTCGGAAAGCCCCGGACTGCCGCCACCGAGCTAACGCCCACTAATTTTCCCGGACCCTGATGAGAGAGAAAGTAATTTTTTGCGATTTCCAGCGTGTGTATCGCGCCCAAGACATTCACCGCCAGTGTCTCCCGGGCAATCTCCCACTGGTGGGAACTGAAAGCACTTCGCCTCTCTCCAATGCCACTATTGGCAATGGCGATGTCCAGACCCCCCAGTTGACCGGTCAGTGCTTCCATCGCCGCTTCAAGTTCGGCTTCTTTTCGAACATCCGCCGGCTGGCAGCAGAATGTTTGCCGAGGAAAACGAGTACGCAATTCCCGGCACAGCGTTTGCAGTTCAGGCTCACGGCGGGACAGGGTCCCCACATGCGCCCCACGTCGGGCGAACTCCCAAACCAGGGCGGCTCCAATTCCCGAAGTCCCGCCAGTGATGATGACTCGCTTGTCCGCCGATCGAAACATGATTGCCTTTCGAGACCACTAGGGGCCCGCACATCTCCTTCGGATGGCAAGGAAGCCCCCGAAAGACTCAGAAGGTTTGAGAATAATAGCAGATGGTGTGGAGCCGTTTGGTAAGAAAAAAACGGGGGGAATTCAGCAGGCACTGTCATTCATTCCGTTCGCGGGGAACCAGCGCGCTCGAAGGCAGACCCCCCGGTCCCCGTTCATTTTCGAATCAGTGTGAAGACAGGGCACGGCGCATGGCGTACAACCCGGAGTGTCGTTGTGCCCACGATCGTGGAATCAAAGAATTTTCGGTGCTGCGCGCCGAGAACAATCAAGTCGATTTTTTCATCCTCGGCATATGAAACAATCCTCTCAGCGCCTTCCCCTTTAATGACGACCTCTTGAATTTCACATTTCTTGCGGACCTCGGGGGGCACCCAGGCGTGCAGCTTTGTCATCTCGTCCGTTTCATCGCAGGGTTCTTCAATCGGTTCGATGGCACGCAGGACGGACACCGTAGCCCCAAAACACTCTGCAATGCGTGCCGCAGACACCAGGGCCATCCTCGAGACGACGGAAAAATTAATGGGGACCAGGATATTTCGGATGCTGGCCGAAGGCTTGACTTCGCCTTTTTTTAGCCGGACGGTGAGGACTGGACAGCCCGATTCCCGCAGGACTCGCTCCGCCACTGAACCCAGCAACATGCGGGTCTCACCCCCCTGCCCATGCGTCCCCATCACAATCAAATCGACGGACCGGGATTCCGCCGTCTCCACGATGGCATTGACCGGCGCTGATTCGACAACGATCAATTCAATTCCAGTCTTGGATTCGCCCATTTGTTTTTCGACAAAGGAGGCCAGGTACTCCTCGGTTGAGCGTTTTGATTCTTTCCAAGCCTCTGCCAGTTGGTCAATCTGAGAGCCGCTCAGTTGCGGGGGAGGAAGGAACGGGTTTGCAAACAAGATTAAGAGGTCTCCCCCCGAGCACTTTCTAAAATCGGCAGCATACTTCAATGCCAGGGCAGAGAGATCACTGAAATCCACCGGGCAGAGAATTGTCTTCAGTCCAAATTCCGACATGGTCTCTTTCCTTTTCGTTGATCTTAACTGATGAAGTGAAATGAACTGGACCGGGGACAGTGGCGGAAGCCTTCGGTCAGCCCTCGTTAGCCCGGTCAGTCCAGAAGGTGTGGTTTTTTGTTAAGTTCGTACTGTGACCTGCAGTCATCGCCGAGGGTTCACTTTGGTCTCCGGATCGCCATGCCCCGCCGGGAACACGGGCTCTACTTCAAACAACCCGGAGAATCCTCAATGCATTTCAATAATTGCACTTAACTAATGCGAGAAAAAAAAGAAATTGGCAGCTTGCCTCGACACAAGCCCTGCGATTCCTGATGACGGTCAGCCATGGATGCAACCTGAGGGAACCCCCAAAGGGAGGCATATGGCTCACACGCAATGCCCACCGCAGTCTTGCCGGTCAACAACCTCAACTCTTTCGACTTTCAGTTATTATTCTGCTCCGACGAGCGAGAATAATCAAGGAGGTAAACCTCATGGAGGCCAGATACATCAAACAAACTGTTCTAATAGGAGAAAAACGGGCAATTCAGTTGAGCCAAACCGTGGTACGGGATCGCCTGGATCCGGCAAACCGGCTCCTATAAGGCCATCTGAAAGTGCATTTGAATACATCGTCTAATTGCCAGGTGTCGTGTATAATGGAGGGTTGGAAAAGGAGGCTGCATTACCTCCCGTCTCCAGGATCTGAACATTATAGTGACCGAGAGCAACTAATGTCGAAGTCTATTTTCACACTATTCCGGTTATCCATTGTTTTGTGCACGATGATCATCTCTCTCCCTCTCCTGGCCCAAGCCCCGGTTGCCCCCAAGTATGGATCCATTTCGGGCACCTTGATCGATGCGAATTCCAAACCAGTAGGCGACGCCAAGGTGGAAGTCTCGCAAGATCAATTTGTAACCATCCTAAAAACGCTCAACTCCAACGAAAAAGGGAGATTCACGTTTGAGCCGTTGTCCCCTGGGTCCTATCAGGTCCGTTTCTCAAAAGAAGGCTTCGAAATGCTGACCCAGGATCACGTGGAGGTCAAGGCGGAAATTGTGACGGAACTGGATGTCCTGATGGTTCCGAAGATCACAATGACCCAGGAAATCACGGTCACAGAACAGCCCACCAACGAAGTGGCGGTGGGCTCAAGCCCCACGGCCGGGAAGATTACAGAAAAGACCATCGAGACCTTACCCCTGAAGATCAAGAGGATTGAAGAGACCCTGCCCATTATCCCCGGGGTGATTCGAACTGCGGATGGAAGGATCAGCATTAAAGGTGGGCAGGAATCTCAAAGCACTGTTTTGGTAAACCAAGCGGTGTCCAGCGATCCTGTCACGGGAAATTTTGTCATTAACATCCCCGTGGATGCCGTCGAGTCGGTCCAGGTTTTTAAGAGCCCTTATCTGTCGGAATACGGCCGGTTCTCGGGCGGGGTTACGACGGTCGAAACCAAACCGGCAGGCCAAAAATGGGACTTTTCTCTCAGCGATTTTCTGCCCAGTCCGCGGATCAAGGGAGGAAAAATCGTTGGCATCGCCGACGATACCCCCCGGCTCTCTTTCGGAGGCCCTCTGATCAAGGATCGCATCAGTTGGGCTCAAAGTTTTGAGTACGACATTATCAAATCACCAGTCCGGGGCCTGACCTTCCCCCAGAACGAGATGAAGAGGGAAACATTCAATTCTTATTCCCGCTTCGACTTCACCCTCTCCAACCGCAATATCCTGACCACAAGTTTCAATTTTTTCCCGGAAACCAAAAATTTCCTGAACTTGAATCATTTCAATCCGCAGGAAGTCACCCCCAATTTCCGCCAGCGGGGATACTCAATCAATGCCACGGATAATTTCAGCACAAAATCCGGCGGGTTTCTCACCACCTTGGTTCAATTTACGAATTTCGACGCTTACATCTGGGGCCAGGGGTTGAAGCCGATGCTGTTGCAGCCGCAGACTTATAGCGGCAACTACTTCAACATACAGAATCGCTTCAGTGACCGTTTGGAGACGCTCCTGGTGTACACCTTGCCCCCCAAACACGCAGGGGGCACCCACCAGTTGAAATACGGGGGAGGCGTAACTTACTCACGGTACAGCGGATTTTCCCGGTCGCTCCCCGTCGAGGTCCTGCGCCTGAACGGAACGGTCGCAGAGAAGGACGAGTTCATTGGAAACGGTAATCTCTCGCAATCCAATACCGAGTTTGCGCTGTTTTTCCAGGACCAGTGGCTGATCCATCCGCGCTTTCAACTCGATCTCGGGCTCCGATACAATAACCAGACGATCGCTGACGCCGTCAACCTTGCCCCACGAGCCGGATTTGCCTTCTCACCCTTTAAGAACGGGAAGACCGTTTTGCGAGGTGGTTTTGGGCTGTTCTACGACAAGGTTCCACTCAATGCGACCAATTTCCAGCAGCAGCAGAATCGGATGGTCACGTTCTTCGGACCCGATGGGATCACACCGCTGGGGCCGGCGCAGGTATTTCAAAACCTCATTGTCGACGTGGGGCCCAAGGGACGGCTGACAGAAGTTCGAGAGAATCCCGATTTCAGCTTCACTCCCTACAATGTCAGTTGGAACATTGAATTCGATCACAATCCCTTGCCGTGGGCCAGGATCCGCTTGAATTTCCTGAAGAGTTATTCCAAACGGCTATTCATGGTGGAGCCGGGCGTCCTCTCCACAACCGATTTGACACCCACGACCGTTCTCAGCAACCGTGGACAGGGCCGATACTATGA
>JBAVHJ010000571.1:0-19289 GCA_049685715.1 Terriglobia bacterium
CCGATGGTGTTGCTGATGTTCCGCAAAGTCCGTTATCACAATTTCGGACTGTTTGCTTCGGCGGTCCTGGTGCTCCTCGGATTTGTCATGAATCGATTGAATGTCTCCATCACCGGAATGACACGTGGATCCCGGACCACCTACTTCCCCAGCTTCCTGGAAATCATGGTGACGGTGATGATCGTATCGCTCGGGTTCGTCATCTTCACGCAAGCAGCCCGTTTCTTCCCGATCTTTGCCGAATCCAAGGAAGAAGCGATCACCGCTGCGGAAGTTCCGGTTCTCAACGCGGACTCAAGTCGATCATTTGCCAATCGCCCCAGCTATGCCCGGTCGCGACGCTAATCCATTCTAAAAACCGAAGACTGGAGATGCGAAGAGACCCGTTCTAGAAACAACCTGAGTTTGGCCAGGCTCCACACCGAGTATCATCACTCTTTCCTCGTTGGGTGATGGACGCTCACCTCCAATAAGCCCTCTGCACGGAGGAGAGCCTGGCCAATCAAGAATGGCTCCCTGAAAACGCCCCCCAAAAAAGATCAAGCCGCTTTCATCCTCTTCAGCGGTTCAACTTCCTCACCCATCCTCCACCTCCCCAACGCTACCTTCACTCGTGCGATGCAACGCTCTGATGCAACGGTAACATGACAATTCAACACTTTTGGCTTTGACAGAGCCCATTTTGTTTGTATCATCCAACAAGAGATCAAGGACTTAGAGCTTAGGAATTCACCGGAAGCTTTGGTGTCCCGATTGCTGTTGTTCAAGCCTGTGGCTTCTCACAAAAGCTTCGATCTGCAACCACACCACTAATTCGACCGGTGGCAACGTTTGAATCGCTTTCCGCTACACGCCGAAAAAGCGGTCCATTGATTTTCATGGCAAGGCATGGCGGTAGATTTCTCATTCATTCATAAAAGAAGGGTCTTCATAAGCCCATGGTAAGCATAAATCCACCTGATCCCGATTCCTCGTTATTGCATAAAATCTGGTTCGGCATCCTGCATTTTATTCTCACGATAGGAAATCATTGGTTGAGCCTGTGGGGGGCGGTCACCTGCACCGTCACCGCAGTCTTCATCATCATGATGTTCCTGCTGGATGCCATCGGTTACTTCCACAACCCCTATGCGGGGATCATCGCCTTCGTTGTTCTGCCCAGCATTTTTGTGGCGGGTCTCTTGATGATCCCCGTGGGAATCCACCAGTCACAAAAAAAGAAACGCCAGCGCCTGGCGGACGGAGAAGCGGAGGTCGAACGTTTTCCTCGACTTGATTTCAATGACGCCCGTGTGCGGCACGTCATTTCGGTGTTCGGGTTCATTACGCTGGCAAACATCCTCATCCTCGCGATCGTCAGTTACAAGGGGGTGCAGCACATGGACTCTTCGGAGTTTTGCGGCCAGACCTGCCATACCGTGATGACCCCGGAATTCACCGCCTATGAGAGGTCACCTCACTCGCGCGTCGAGTGCGTGAACTGCCATATTGGTCCGGGCGCTTCATGGTTTGTGAAATCGAAGCTTTCAGGCTCGTACCAGGTGTACGCCGTGACTTTTAACAAGTTCCCTCGTCCTATCCCGACTCCTATTGAAAACCTGCGTCCGTCCCGGGAAACCTGCGAACAGTGCCACTGGCCCGAGAAATTCATTGGCAACCGCATTCTTGTAAAGACCAAGTTTTCGGATGACGAGAAGAATACTCCCCTGAAGACGATCCTGGTGATGAAGGTTGGTGGAGGACATATCGAAAGTGGGAATGCGGGGGGCATTCACTGGTGGCACATGTACAGCCAGAACAAGATCACCTACATCCCCGGCGACGAACAACGTCAACAAATTCCATGGGTGCAGCTCACCGACCCTCAGGGAAGGGTCACGACTTTCGCCTCGACCGATTCAAAGTTTACAGCTGAGGACCTGTCGAAAAAACCGCTCCGGACCATGGACTGCATTGACTGCCATAACCGCCCCACGCACATCTATAAAATGCCCGGACCCGCTATTGACGAGGTTATGCTTGTGAAGAAAGTGGATCCGTCACTTCCGTTCATCAAGAAGCAGGCCATGGAGATCCTGACCAAGGATTATCGGTCCCAGCAAGCGGCGCGGGAGGCGATCAAATCGGGTCTTGAAAATTTCTATCGCACCCATTATCCTCAGATCTTCGCCTCGAAGCAGGAGGCGATTCAAGGATCCATTGCCGCGCTTCAACAGGTTTATTCAACCAATGTTTTTCCCGAGATGCGGATCCTCTGGGGAACATATCCCAACAATATTGGACACCAGGATTTTCCGGGTTGCTGGCGATGCCATGACGACAACCATGTGAGCGCCGATGGAAGGAAGATTCCTCAGGATTGCTCCACCTGTCATGATCTGCTGGCGACTGAAGAAGCCAACCCGAAGGTGCTGCCTGACCTGTTGACGGGATTTTGAGGCAGGTGCTAGGCAATAGATTATAGGTGATAGGTGGTAAATTTCAGTTGTTAGCCATGGCAGGGCTGAGGACAATCTCAAGAATGATGCTAAATCGACAGCCCACAATTTCAATTGCAGAGGGATGGTAATAATTGTTGAGATTCCTCCCCGCATCCGGGTAAAAAGATCGATCGTTGCTGGAGGAAAACTCATACCTAACACCTATTACCTATTCCCTATTCCCAACCTTGGAGGCGTTTCTTGAACTCTCAACCGCCGCAGGGAACTTCTTCCCTAGAAACACCACGCCGTTCTTTTCTCAACTTCCTTCTCTCCACTTCAATCGGGGCATCCATCGTCGCGATATTTTATCCCGTCCTGAAGTATCTCACCCCTCCCAAGACGGGTGAGCCGGCCACCGCGAGCGTGGTAATTGCCAAGGGGAGTGAATTGAAAAGCAACTCCGGCCAAATTTTCAAGTTCGGCAACAAGCCGGGCATCCTGGTGCGCACCCCGGACGGCGAGTTCCGGGCCTTTTCAGCGATCTGCACCCACTTGGAATGCACGGTTCAATATAAGAAGGAAACCTCCCAGATCTGGTGTGCGTGCCATAATGGAATCTACGACCTCTCCGGCAGAAATGTCAGCGGCCCTCCCCCCAGACCGTTAGAAACCTTCAAAGTCAATGTGCGCGGCGAAGACGTGGTTGTCTCGAAAGGATGATCATGGCCAGAGGAAAAGGACTGTCAACTACGCTTTACGAATGGATTGACGAACGGGTGCAACTGGAAAGCCTGATCCATTTCCTGTCGAAGAAGGCCGTCCCCCAACATCGTCACTCGGTCTGGTACTACTTCGGAGGGATGACTCTTTTCCTGTTCTTCGTTCAGGTGGGGACGGGAATCCTGCTGACCATGTATTACCGTCCCAGCGCCGAAGAAGCCTATGAGAGCGTCCAGTTCATCATGACCGAGGTCCGCTTTGGATGGCTGATCCGGTCCATTCACAGCTGGTCAGCCAACCTGATGATCGCGACGATGTTCATCCATCTCTTTAGTGTCTTCTTTCTGAAAGCCTATCGCAAGCCCCGTGAACTCACCTGGGTCACGGGATTCGGGCTCTTTGCGCTCGTGCTGGCTTTCGGCTTCTCGGGATATCTCCTCCCCTGGAATGAGCTTTCATTTTTTGCCACCAAGGTCGGAACGGAGATTGCGGGCGTGGTTCCTTTCGTGGGAAGGTTTCTTGTCCGTTTGCTGCGCGGGGGCGATGATGTCACCGGAGCGACTCTCTCGCGATTCTACGGATTCCACATCGCTATCCTGCCGGGAATGGTCACGCTGATCCTGACCATTCATGTTCTGCTGGTCCAGCGGCTCGGAATGAGTGTGCCTATCAAAGTCGAGAAAGAGGGGGAGGCCAGCCACAGACCGGTCAAGGATGTGCCCTTTTTCCCTAATTTTTTCCTGCACGATCTCTTGGGATGGTATGTGGTGATTGCTGTCCTGGCCGCCCTGGCAGCGCTGATGCCCTGGGAGTTGGGAAAAAAAGCTGATCCCTTCGCCCCTGCGCCTGCCGGTATCCGGCCCGAGTGGTATTTCGTTTACATGTTCCAAACGCTGAAGTTTATTCCTGCGAAGATCCTGGGGATGGATGGCGAGGTGCTGGGGATCCTCGCCTTCGGGTTAGGCGGATTGTTCCTGTTGCTCGTCCCCTTTCTCGATCGCGACCCCGCGCATCACCGGCGAACTCGGCTGTTTTCAGGCATCGGTGTTTTCATTGTTGTCTACATTATCGTCTTGACTATCGTTGGCTACCGGGTGTGACATGACCTCAAAACTGAGATGGATTTCACGGCTGGGATACAGGTGGGCCCTTGGCCTCAGCCTTTTGATGACCAGCCCCGCCTTGGCGGAGCCCCCACAAAACACATGCCTGGATTGCCATTCTGCCCTCGAAGGAAATCTCCAGGTGAAGGTCGAGAAGTGGGCGACCGATGTCCATATGGTCAAAGGGTTCAACTGCGCTGCTTGCCACGGAGGCGACCCTACCCAGATGGATGACAAGCTCGCCATGAATCGCGCGAAGGGATTCATCGGAGTTCCCAAGGGATTGGCCATTGTCCAATTGTGTGGAAAATGCCATAGCGATGCAGCTTTTATGAAGAAATACAACCCTGCAGAACGGGTGGACCAGGTGAACGAATATTTCACCAGTGTCCATGGAAAGAGATTGAAGGAGGGGGACATCAACGTAGCCACCTGCGTAAGTTGCCACGGGGTCCACGAAATTCGCGTGGTGAGCGATCCTCGATCCCGGGTGTACCCGTTGAATGTTGCGGATACTTGTGGCGTGTGCCACAGCAACGCGCCGCTCATGGCGCCCTATCACATCAAGACAAATCAGAAGGAGGAATATCAGAAGAGCGTCCACTATGAGGCGCTGGCCAAGAAAGGGGACCTCTCCGCTCCGACCTGCAACAAGTGTCATGGAAACCACGGCGCGACCCCTCCGGGTATTGGGTCGGTCGCTAACGTTTGCGGCCAGTGCCACGCGATCTTTGCGGACTTGTTTGACAAGAGCCCTCACAAAGCCGCATTTGCCAGGATGGATCTTCCTTCCTGCGTCCATTGTCACGGAAACCACGAAATCAAGAGACCGACCGATGACCTGCTTGGGGTCGCCGAGGGCGCCCTCTGCGTGCAGTGCCATGTGGCAGGCGATGCGGGTTACAAGCAGGCGGAATCCATGAGGAAAGGGATCGATCAGCTGAAAGTCGCCTTGGCCGGCTCAGAATCCCTCCTCACTCAAGCAGAGCAGAAAGGGATGGAGGTCTCTCAGCCCACCTATGATTTGATTGAGGGGCGCCAGGAATTGACCAAGGCGAGAACTCAAGTTCATTCCTTCAATGCCGCCAACGTGGAAGGTGACGTCAAAGCGGGTATGCTCATCAGTGCCCGGACGGAGGAAAAGGGGAAGCAGGCGCTCTCGGAATATCAAATCCGACGGAAGGGTCTGGCGGTGTCGCTGATTATCATTCTGGCGGTCATCGTGACCCTTTACTTCAAAATCAAGGATATCGAACGCCGCCAAAAAGCGGAATAATTGATGGGATCCACGGTCGCTTTTCTCGCTGCCGTCCTTGGCAGCCGGTTGTTGGTTCAATCCGCGACGTCAATGAAAAGAGGGACAGTCCCGAACGGGGCCGCGTCAGGAATCGACTTCCGAATTCACGCTCCGCAAGTCCCTTCGAGGACTGTCCCCTGCGAGCCGTCTTTCAAAACGGCACATCATCATCGCCGATATCAGGAGCCGGCGCCGCCTCGGGCGCGGCTTCCGCTTCTCGGGCTACGGCAGGAGATCCCCCGCCTGCTTCAGCGCTGGCGCCACCGGCCGCAGGACTGAGCATGACCATGCTATCGGCCCGGATTTCGGTGCGGGTGTGCTTCTTCCCCTCCTGGTCGTCCCAACTTTGAGTTTGAAGTCGACCCTCGATATAAACCAACTTGCCTTTCACCAGGTACCGCTGACAGATGTCCGCCAACTTGCTCCACGCGACGATGTTATGCCATTCGGTGCGACGTTGCTTTTCGCCGCTCTTGTCAGTCCATTGCTCATCCGTGGCGAGCGAAAAACGGGTCACCTGAACCCCTCCCTGCGTGAATTTGCTTTCGGGGTCCTTTCCCAAGCGACCCACCAGAATCACCTTGTTCACTGAGTTCGCCATTGTGGCCTCCATGATGGATGATTGCGGGCAAACTATGCCGTAATGCCCCCTCATCCGCAAGTTAAAATTTAGGTTGGGTGTGGGTGAAAGAAAACCGCAAAGGCGCGGAGAGGACAAAGAAAGCCCTGGGCGATAAGCAACGGGGGCTTTGTGTCCTCCGCACCTTTTGCGGTTGAATCCGTATCATAAGAAACCTGCGAACCCACACGAAAACAACATACAGATCTGGTCCCGATGAACACTAAATTGGGGGTTGGGGGTTTGCTGAATGCTTCGATCAACGCAAATTCTATCTGGGCTCATCGAAAGATTCAACACCTAATTTCTCTGAACAATTCAACGCTTCCGCGGGGGGGTGCGGCTTGTCGCCGCACCACTCGTTCGCGCGCTGAGCTTTGAGATCTCCTGTGCCGCCAGCTTGGCTTCCGGGCTGTTCGGATAACGGTTCACCAAGCTGCGAAACTCCCGGATCGCCGAAGCTTTCTGCCCGAGCTTTTCCAGCGCCAGGCCCTTCTTGTAAATCGCCTGGGTTAATTTCGTCCCTTCGGGATACCGCTCGATCACTACATTGAAGGCCGAAACGGCATCGTCAAAGTTCTCCTGCATGAAGTGAATCTGCCCGATATAGAACTGGGCATTCCCGGCGAGAGGAGTCGTGCCATAGTACTTCAAGTACTGCTGAAACTCCCCGAGCGCCATCTTGTACCGCCCGCTCGTATAATCGCTCAGCGCCGAGGCATAGATCGCGTCCGGTGAGTCGGGAGGGGTCCCCGGTGCAGTTCCCGGCGGGGGGGCCGCGGCTTGTCCCGCATCTCCGGGGGAAGCACCCCCTGTGGGCGAGGGAGAGCCAATCTTCGAATCGATCGATTGCACCGTCGTTTTCATCGCCGCCAAGTCGGTCGCCAGCCGGGTCAAGCGAGCCTTCAACTCATCCAGACTCTCCTGGGTGATTTGGAGGTTCCCTTTGAGGGAGTCCACATTGGCGCCGACGGCCGCTTGGGTCTGAGCATTGGATTTCTTGATATCATCAATCGAAGCGCTCAACCGCGTCACCTGATCGAGGATCTGCTCAGTCAGTTTCTGAAGGATGGCATTGCTCTTGATCTGGCTGTCCTGCAAATCTCGAAGCTGTTGCTGCATCGCTGAAACCTGCTGCATCAATTGCACGGTTTCTTTGTTGACCGCATATTGCGGCAAGGTCCAGAAGCATCCTGTCAACAAGATCAAAACGGGAAATAATGTACTTTTGCGTTTCAAATAAACCTCCCTTGGTGGCTAGCCAAAGATTTTTGAAATTAACATGGCGATTCTCACTCAGTCGAAGCACTGTTTTTCAGGGTACTGAGGCCAGAAGCCAGATATCGGAAGCCGGATGTGCGTTTGAGAACCCAATTCGAACAGCTTGCTTTCACAGGGACACACAGAAATGGATACAGTGGTGTCCCCGCTCAGGCGGGACGCCCGTGATGATACCATGCTCGGACTCACATCGCCCCGGATTGTGCAGCCATCATTCGGGGCATCCGGGTGCTGGCCCATCGTTCCAAATCGACCTCAAGAAACGCTCCGCCAAAGCGGAGCGTTTCATCAAGGCAAGGTCACCACGGCATCCTTAGCAATCGGGCCAGCCGATTCATATGCGGCGATGAACGCGTAACCGCGCCGGCGCCGTGCTGACCCTCCTTTGCTGCTCTAATGCTGGTTCAACACGAACGATGCATTGCGGTCCTGTTGCCAGCAGCCCTCGTCGGCGCAGTTATGGGCTTTTTCCTTCCCGTAACTGATCGTCCTGATGCGATCAGCCGCTACCCCCGCGGCCACGAGTGCCGTCTTGACCGCATTGGCGCGGCGATCCCCCAGCGCCAGGTTATACTCGATGGAGCCGCGCTCATCGCAATTCCCCTCCACCGAGAATCTCCAGGTGGGATGCGCTTTCAGGAATTCCGCATCATTTGCAAGCGCCGACTGCTGGTCGGGGCGAATGTCAGCTTTGTCATAATCGAACAAGATTCTCTTGATGTTCTGTGAAAACAACTCCTCGGCCGTCGGCCCGGGTGTCGGTGCCGGAGGCGGAGCCGCAGGTTTAGATCCCACGTTGAGTCGGGCGGTGTCGGTGGCCGTCCCGCCGGGTCCCTTGGCGGTGATGGTGTATGTGGTTGAGGAGCTCGGCGATACTGTCTGAGATCCTTCAAGATTGACTTTGCCGACACCGGGCTCGACGGAAACATCAGTGGCGTTTGATGTATTCCAACTCAACGTGGACGACTGGCCTTCCGTAATCGTCGACGGATCGACACTGATTTTCGCCGTGGGGGCAGCCGCGGCCGGCGGTGGGGGGGGCGGCGGCGGTGCTACCTTCGGCTTCTTCTTGCAGCCACCGGCAGATATCATCAGGCTCAACACAAATCCAAGCACGATCAACCATCTCCAATTCCGATCCTGTGGCATGACTTTCCTCCCTTTAAGTGAAGTCCTCAGACCTATGGCTCACCATTCAATGATGACGCTATCGATTGGATGCTAACCCCAGTGAAAATCCTTTAGAAACGGGTTAATAAATTGAACCCCTTCCAGCGACCGTCCGGATGAAAAATTTTCACTAAAGACAACGGGAATCTCGCTCAGTTTCGCCGTAGCCCAGATTTGAGCGTCCCAGAGTTTCAACTTGTGCTCCACCACACCCCGGGCGGCCTCCCGAACCATGTGGGGGGTGACGCCGACAACGCGCCAGGAGTTCAGAAACGTTTGAATTCGTCGCGAGGCTTCGCGGGGAGAAAGCGGGCGAGAAATCCGACCCGTGACCGCGACAAAAAACTCATCAAGGACCTGAGAGCTAATCACCCCCGTGCGCGTACGGGCCAGATCATCGGCCAGGGCCAGGGCCCGGCGCTGCTTCTCCGGAGAAGAGGCATCGTAAAGCCTGACGAGAATATCAGTATCAACAAAAGCTTCCGCGTTCATGAACCTCTTCCCGGCGCCAAGCCCGCTTTTGCGAGGGGATTCTTGCCCGGGCGCGCTTCTTAATGAAGGACAGTTCGTGCTTCCAAATATCAAGGTCTTGGATGGAGTGGACGCCCACGGTGAAAAGGCGGTCCAATCCCTGGCGAATAATGCTTGCCTCGGTGGTTCTCATCTCACGGGCGATTTTCTTCAGGCGATGATCCTGTTCCGGAGCGATGTAAATCTGTTTTCGAATCATCCGTGTCATCGTGGAAACCTCTATTCAAGACCGGCCCTTATACATCACAATGTACATCACTCCACTAGTGGCGTCAATCATGTATATGGAAGGATGGGATCGGAGATTGCCGCCACGGCTCAATTGGACCAGTTGGGATTGGTGTTCTCCCCCTGCGAGCTGACCTGCTTCACATTCTTTCCATTGGCCAGCATACTGTACAGCTGGTAAATCCCCGTGCGGTTGGAGGAAAACACAAGGTGCTTGCTGTCCGGGGCCCAAGAGGGGTTCTCGTTTTGCCTCTGGTCCTGCGTCAACTGGATCCAGCGGCGGGTGGCCACCTCAATAATGTAAATATCGAAGGTTCCACCCTCCCCTTTCCGTTTCCACATGAAGGCAATGAACTGTCCATCCGGGGACCAGGAGGGAGCATCCACCCAGCCGCCCTCGTCGACCAGGCGTGAGAGGTTGGAGCCATCGGCATCCATCACATACAGTTGTGCGATGCCGCTGCGGTCGGAAACAAAGGCGATTTGAGCGCCGGTTTTGGGATTCCAGGTGGGCGAATTGTTGCCAAAATGGGCCGAGTAAGTCAACCGCTTAAGGTTCATGCCGTGCGAATCCCCCACGTAAATCTCGGGATATCCACTCATACTGGAGCAAAAGGCGATCTTTTCTCCATCCGGCGACCAGGCGGGTGTCGTTGTGAGACCCTTGTAATGAGCAAAACTGAGCAGTGAATTCGTGTCCAGGGAAAAAATATCGATGTCGGGATTACCCTGGCGGTACGTGGTAAAAGCGATCTTGGTGTTGTCCGGAGACCAGCGGGGTGTCAAACTGATGGAATTAAAGACGCGCATGGGATGGGGGTTGAATCCATCGTAGTCGCAGATGTAAATTTCCTTGTTGCCGCTCCCCCGCCCGGGTCGATGCGCGAAAGCGATCCTCGTCGAGGCGATGCCCCGGGTTCCCCCGCTGAGCCGGAGCACGATTTCATCAGCGAACTGATGTGCCATGGAGCGTGCATTTGCTTCATTGGGATCCCCCCGGTAGCGTCGTCCAATGATGGAAGGGGCATTCGGGTTCTTGAGATCATAGAGATGGGCTTCCACGGTCAATTGTCCGGCTTCCATCTGCATATTGCCGAAAGCCAGGACATCTGCGCTTACCGGAGGATTTGTCCAATCTGTGAGGTTCAGTTCCGAAACCGTCCCCGGTTGTCGTGACGGGATAAAACTCTTGCTGACGAGATCGAATAAGCCCGCGCTGTCCAAGTCATTGAATAACACCGTATTGAAAACTGAGGCCAGTTTCTGCAATGGCTCATCGGTGCCTTTGATCTGAAAATCCGCGATGGCGACCCGGAATTTAGGAACCCCTTTCGTAATGTCGATCGTCAGGGCTCCTTCCTGCGGCCGAAGAACCCGCAGTCCAAATGGCACTCCCAGAATGAGTGTCACGATAAATCCGGCAAGCCAGAGCATTGAGGTTCGTTTCATCGATATGGTCCCCATGGTCACCTTCGAAAATCAAAAAAGCATTCGACATTCACCCGATTTCCAGAAAAATCTCCCGGCAGCGGCGGCATAGGGCTGGAAGCCTGGATGGAGCGGACAGCCATCCCGTCGAAGGAAGGAATACCGCTGGACGATCGCAGAACAATACTGCTGACCGATCCGTCCTTTTCAATCGTGAAGGCCACAAACACGCGGGGCGCTTCCCGCAACTGCGCGCCCAACATCTGTTCCTGAAAATTGGAGCTGATCTTTTGAACGATGGCCCGCGCATACCAGGCATAGCGTTCCCCGAAACCGCCTTCAAACCCCACCCCACCGCCCGCTCGTCCTCCCGCCCGGAATTCCCCATAGGCAAAACTCGGCTGGCCCCCACGACCGTAAGGCACCGCATTCTCCGGTTCCTGCAGGTTTTGCCGGCGCTGGACCTCGCGGCGTCGGCGCTCTAGATTCTTCAATTCCTCCAAAGCCAATGCCTTCGTATCATCCACTGGCTCGGGCTTCGGTTTCTTGAGATCCTTGACCGTTTCCTTCGGGGGCTGGTACAAGCCTTCGTTCTCGCTCGCCACCTTACTTTCAGTGGGCTGTTCCGGCGCCGGCAATTTCAGACCGGGCAATTCCTGGATGGCGCGGACGTTGATGGAATCGCCGATCCCGCCAGCTCCGCCGAACAGGACATACTTGCTTGGAAGGAATCGGGATAAGATGGGCCCGCTCAAAATGGCCAGGGAGAAGAAGAACGTGTGCAGGACCAGGGACACGACGAAAGTCCTCTTGATGCTGTCTTCCGTGACCGGGGAGAAGTAGTCGTATAGCTGGAAATTTTCGTACATCATCAACTTAGATGTCGGATTCTGCGAATGGGTTCACCGCCGAGAACGCCGAAATCGGCAATATGATTATTATAAAGCTCAGTCCTCGGATTCTTGCCCGTCGTGCGCTCAGCGGGCTCCGCGTTTTCTGTGGTGTTACCTGCCCGGAGTCTTGTCATAGGGTTGCGTAACCAATCGGGCATCGTCGAAACCTGCCTGCTTCAAAGCATCCAGAACAGTGGCCAGCGTCCCGTAGGGAATCGACTCATCGACCCGGAGATAAATCGGCTGCGAAGTCAGTCCGAAGGTGCGTTGCTTCACCTCTTTCCCCAATTGGTCAAACTTCACCGGATTGTTGCCGACATACAAGACCTGCTTCTTCGCAACGGTCACCACCACCAGTTGTTCCGTGGATTCCTTGGCCGCTCTGGTTTTTGGCAGGTTCACTTCGATGGAGGATTGCAGCACAGGTGCAGTGATCATGAAAATTATCAAAAGAACCAGTACCACATCCACCAGGGGGGTGATATTGATCTCCGAGAGGGAGGTTTCAACCGTCCCTCGTGGTGTACTCATCGCCATAGACTCTCACTCCCTCCAATTGACGCAGGGTTGGGGTAGATCGTCCTGCCCTTGCCGGCTAGAAGAAATTCCGTTCCGTAAGATTCAAGAACTCTAATGAGAAATCATCCATTGAAGCCGCAAAATCCTTGAGCTGATGAAGAAAATGATTGTAAAAAATGACCGCAGGAATGGCGGCAAACAATCCTGCTGCGGTTGTAATCAACGCCTCTGAGATGCCCGGTGCAACGGCCTTCAAGCTGGCGTTTCCCGCCGTGCCCAGACCCTCGAAGGCATCAATGATCCCCCACACCGTGCCGAACAGCCCAATAAACGGCGTGACGGTGCCCGTCGTGGCGAGCCAGTTGAGTTTCTTTTCCAGTTTGGAAAGCTCCGCGGAGGAACCCCGCAACAAGGCCCGCCGTACGGATTCCAAGCTTTTGAGGGTGGGGGTTCGCACCGTGGTCTGTCCTGTGCCGGGGGTGTTTGACGCCAGCATCATTTGGCTCTGCAACTCCTGGTAGCCCGAGAGAAACACCTCCGTCAACGGGGCTCCCCGCAAAGGCTCACACCCCGCGCTGATTTCGGAGAGCTTCTGACTGCGGCGGAACAGTCTCAGAAATTGAGAACTCCTGAACCGGGCATGCTTAAAGACGACAAACTTCTTGAGGATAATCGCCCAGGAGACCAGCGAGAAGAAGAGCAGAATCCCCAAAACGACCTTGGCAACGATTCCGGATTGGACTACCAGATTGACGAGCTTGTCAGAAGAAAAAGAGATGGCCATTAATATCATCGGGGCGAGAATGCTCAACGTTCCTCCTCGGGGATGTACGATCCTGTGACATCGTCTCTCTAGATTCAAAAGCAAAATAAAACGTGAGTATATCGAGGTCAGGGATTGGATGCAATCCTGGAATTCTTATCTGGGCTCATCGAAGAGGGGCAGATCACGGCACAGCGCTGTGATCCCATACCTCAGAAATTCCCGATTATGATAGACTTTCAAATCATGTTGAAGCACCTCTTTGTTTCCAATTATGCCTTGATTGACCAGTTGGAAATGGAGTTTCATAACGGCCTCAATCTCCTGTCCGGAGAGACGGGATCGGGCAAATCCATCATCGTCGATGCCCTGGGGCTATTGCTGGGAAGCAAGGCCTCTCCCGAGATGGTCCGGACGGGCAGCGACCGCACCTCTGTATCCGGCATTTTTCAGGTCTTCAAGCTGCCGCCCCTTTCCCGATTCCTCGAAAGCCAGGGTGTGGAGGCCAATGACGAGGAGCTGATTCTCAAGCGTGAGGTCACTCGCGAAGGAAAGAGCCGGGCATTTATCAATCATCAACCGATTACCGTCGGCACCCTCAAACTGCTCAGTCGCTGGTTGGTCGACATTCATGGTCAAAACGAACAGCAAGCACTCACCGAGGGCGAGGCCCAGCTTGGACTGCTCGATGAATTCGCAGAGAATCAGGGCCTGCTCGAGGAACTGGCAGCCCTCGCTCAACGATTGTCGGAGATCCAGGCTAAGCGCGGGGCCCTTGAACACAGCGAGGAAGAGCAGAACCGGTTGATCGACCTGCTCTCCTTTCAGAAGAAAGAAATCGAATTGGCCCAACTGAAGCCGGGTGAAGACGCGGCTCTGAACGTGGAGCACCGACTGCTCGCCAATGCCACCAAACTGTTCGAAGCGGCCAACGAGATTTATGCGTTGTTGTACGAATCGGAGACAGCGGCAAACCGCACTCTGTCGATGGCGGAACGAGGCCTGGAATCCATTGCGAAGATCGATGAAAAACTGGCCGGAAACTTGGAGCAACTCCGCTCGGCACGGATTCAGCTCGAAGATGTGGCCCTGAACATTCGGGATTACCTGAGAAAGATCGACATCAGTCCCTCCCGGCTGCAGCAAGTGGAGTCCCGAATGGCCGAGATTGAGAAGCTCCGCCGAAAGTATGGATCCAGCGTCAGTGAAATCTTGAAATTTCGGGATCATGTCGCCCAGCAATTGCAGGCTATCGAGCATCGCGATGAGGAACTGGAAACTCTGAGAGAACAGCTGAGCCAGCTCAGCCAGACTTATCAAAGCAAGGCCAAGACGCTCTCAGACCGCCGCAAACGAGCGGCCCAGCAATTGGAAAAGGCCCTTGAAAATGAACTAAAAGAGCTGGCCATGGAGCGCACCCGGTTTAAAATCGAGTTTAGCCGCTCCCCGGTAGAGTTCTCCGCCTCAGGCCTTGATGCGGTGGAGTACCTTGTCTCTCCCAATTTGGGAGAAGTCCTGAAACCCCTCGCGCGGATCGCATCGGGTGGAGAGATTTCACGACTCATGCTCGCCTTGAAGACCATTACGCATACCAACTCAAAGGTCAAGACCATGGTGTTTGATGAAGTCGACGCGGGCATCGGGGGGCGAACCGCTGAGATCCTGGGGCGAAAGCTGAAATCGCTCGCTCAAAGGAACCAGATTTTGTGCGTGACCCACCTCCCGCAGATTGCTTCGTTTGCCGACCACCACTACTTCATCGAAAAAGTAGAACAGATGGGCCGGACCGTCACCCGCGTCGAACACTTGGCAGACGAGGAGCGCATTAACGAATTGGCAAGAATGCTGAGCGGTGTTAAAATCACCGACGCCGTCAAAAAGCACGCCAGAGAATTGCTGAAGCAAAGCAGAAACTGAGTGCTCTGACGCCGGAGGGCTCAGCGCATGACGGGGGATCACCCCAGGAGGCGACGTGATCCGTCCTTCTTATGTCCCATGAAGGAAGAGCATTGGAGGGGGCTTCCCGGAAGTCCTCACAGTGAACGGCGTTTTTCTTTCGGGTGGATCGGGCATTGCGATTATGGAAAAAAGGAAGTTCTACATTGAGACTTTCGGATGCGCCATGAACGTCCACGACTCTGAAAAAGTGGCGGGGACATTGATGGGGATGGGATACGAGGCCACACAATCCATCGAAGAGGCCGGGATTGTGTTGGTGAACACCTGCAGCATCCGGGAGAAGGCTTCGGAAAAGGTTTTTTCACGGCTGGGGGCTCTAAAAAAGACATTTCCTGAAAAAAAGGTGGGAGTGCTGGGATGCGTTGCGCAGCAGGAAGGCGCCCGGTTTTTCCGGCGCGCCCCCAATGTCAATCTCGTGGTAGGCTCGGCCAGCTATAACAACATCCCCCACCTGATTCGCGAACTCGAATCAGGCCGGGACCGCGTTATCGATATCGACCAGGACGACGAACATTGCTTTGAAACCGAAGTGACGCATCGCGTGAGCCCCTACCGTGCCTACCTCACGGTGATCGAAGGCTGCAACAACAGATGCTCCTTCTGTGTGGTTCCATACACTCGCGGACCGGAGCGAAGTCGCTCCAGCGATCAGGTCATCGAAGAAGTCAAGCGGCTGGTGGGTGAAGGATATACAGAGATCCAGTTGCTCGGTCAAAATGTCAACTCGTACCGTGACCCCCTGGGGCGGAGAACTTTCGCCGATCTGCTGGGCGCGGTAGCGGACGTCGAAGGGATCCGCCGCGTCCGGTTTGCCACTTCGAATCCCCAGAACTTTGTCCAGGAAATCGTGGAAGCCATCGACGCGCACCCCGCACTCTGCAACGCCGTGCATCTTCCGGTCCAGTCCGGCTCGACGCCGGTGCTGAGCCGCATGCGGCGGGAATACACTCGCGAGGAATACCTCCGCAAAGTCGAGTTTGTTAAACGCTCCCCCCGGGGGATTGCCCTCTCCACCGACATCATTGTCGGTTTTCCGGGGGAGACAGAGGCTGAATTTGAAGATAGCCTTTCCCTGCTTGAGATGGTGGGCTATCAGCAGGTGTATTCCTTTATTTATTCCCCGCGACCGAACACGGAAGCTCTGACAATGATCGATGACATTTTACCCGCAGAAAAATCGCGCCGCCTTGCTCGGCTTCAGAATCACCAGCGTGAGATTCAGTTGGAGAAAGCAAGATCGATGATCGGAAGAAATGTTGAAGTGCTGGTCGATGGATTCAGCGTGAAGGACCTGCACACGCTGGCAGGCCGGACCAGTACCAACTACGTTGTGAATTTTGAGGGTCCACGGACCCTATTGGGCCACTATGCGGAGGTCCGAATCACGAAATCGGGGGCCAATAGCCTGGTGGGCCAATGGGTCGAACCCATCTTCCCGGGCAACACTTCTCAAGGTCAGGAGATCAAATCAGAATCAGGGGGCGTGGACTGTGGAGGACATCATGGAAATTGAAATGAAGATTCGCGGATTGATGTTGGATCCCGTGACCAATATGCCGATCGTCGTTCTGAAGGAGGCCGAAGGCGCCTCCATCCTTCCCATCTGGGTGGGCAGTTTTGAAGCCAATGCCATTGCCATTGAAATTGAAAAAGTTCAGACCCCGCGCCCCATGACCCACGACCTCATCAAGAACATTCTTGTCGGCCTTCGCGCCTCGCTTCAGCGCGTCGTGGTGAGTGAACTGAAGGATGACACTTTTTATGCGATCGTGTGGTTGAACATTGACGGGCGTCTCGTTTCAATTGATTCGCGTCCCAGTGATGCCCTGGCGCTGGCCCTGCGCATGGATTCCCCGATCTTCGTCGACGAGGATGTCCTGAAAACTTCCAAGGCGGCGATGCTCACTTCGGACAAATTTAAGGATGAAAACCTGCGGAGATGGCTGGAGAACCTGAGCGAGGAGGACCTCGGAAAATACAAGATGTAGTGGTCGCCAGCCTCACCCCCCCTAAAAAAAGTGTTGCTCCCAGCAAAATCCAGATTACAATGAGGGTGCGCAGTTGGTTCCTGCCCGTTCGAGGGGCGGAACCGGCGCCACTTAGCCAAAGGATTCATGCAGCCATCCCGATATCCGTCATCGCGGAGCTTCCCGTGATCATCACCATCGCCAATCAAAAGGGGGGCGTCGGTAAGACCACGACTGCAATCAATCTGGCTTCGGCGCTTGCCCGCAAAGGAAAACGCACCCTCCTTGTCGATATCGATCCCCAGTCCAATTCGTCGATCGTCTTTTGTGATATCCACCAATTACTTTACTCCACCTATGACGTCCTGGCGGACTCCCAGGTCAAAATGAAGGACATCATCCAGCATACGGCGGTGCGGCATCTCGATCTCGCGCCGGCCCGCATCTCGCTGGCCAAGCTGGAGAGCCAGCTGATCGGGGAGCTGGATGCTCCCTTCCGCTTAAAGGACGCCTTGGGACCGATCCGCTCGGATTACGACGTCATTCTCATTGACACCCCGCCAGCGCTGGGCATTGCGACGGTCAATGCCATGGTGGCTTCCACCCACCTGCTGGTGCCTATCCAGGCCTCCTACTTTGCCCTCGAGGGGACTGACGATCTGCTGGAAACGTTCGAAAAGGTGAAGGCTCGTGCCAATCCGGACTTGAAAATCCTGGGGGTGCTCATTACCTTGGTGGACAAACGGACCCGGCTTTCAAAGGACATCACCTCGCAAATCCGGAAGGTCTTTTCGAACAACGTATTCAAGACCATGATCTCTAAGAGTGTTCGCTTGGAGGAAAGCCCGGCGTATCGTGAATCCATTTTTACCTTTGCCCCGGACTCTTCGGGGGCCGCTGAGTATTTTAAACTCTCAGAGGAGGTGTTGCACCGTGCCTAAACGTGTCGGACTGCCCACGGTCATTCACATGCGGCATGACGCCCACTATGTGGATGCCTTGACCGCCAAAACGGGTGCGCCGCTGGGCCGCATGATCGCCATCGATCGCATTGAACCGAACCCGAATCAGCCGCGCCAACAACTGGGCGACCTCGACGACCTGGTCGCCTCCATCAAGGAAAAGGGGGTCCTGGAGCCCATCCTCGTCCGCTTCGATGCTAAATCCCAGAAATTCATGATCATTTCGGGTGAGCGGAGGCATGCCGCCAGCGCGCGCGCCGGCTTGAAGGAGATCCCCTGTATCGAGAAAGACGCCACCGATTCCGAGGTGGCCGAAATCGCACTTATCGAGAATCTCCAAAGAAAAGATTTGACGGCCTTTGAAGAAGCCGAGGGATTCAAGTCCCTCTCGGACCGGTTCGGGTACACCCATAACGACATCGCCAAGAAGATCGGGAAGTCGCGGTCTTCCGTCACGGAAACTCTTTCGATTAATTCCCTTCCGGATGACGTAAAGAAGGTCTGCCGGGAGGCCGGCATTCAGGCCAAGACCATGCTTCTCGAAATCGTCCGCCAACCTTCTCATGAGAAGATGGTCTCGACGGTTCGGCGCATGATGCGTCACGAATTAACTCGCGCCGCCTCACGCGAGGAGCGGAAACCGGATTCACCGAAACGGCCGAAGAGCTTTACGTTCCACTTCGTCCCTCCCACCAAGGAGTTTCAACTGGATCTTCGCTTCCGACGCGGGCAAGTGGACCGGACAGAGATTATCGGTATCCTTAAAACAGTTCTGGCGGCCCTTGAAAAGGAGTAAAGGCTGCAAATTCTGAGGCCCCCATCCCTGAGAATTTTACTCAGAGTGGTGCCTGCTTCCAGCTTGACACCCCCCTCTCGCTATGCTAGGTTTCCGCTGCTGAATTCTGCGCAGGAAGGCAACCGTGGCCACTACCGCTGAAGCTCAGAGCCTCAAAAAAACTGCCCTCAATAAAATTCATCATGCCCTCAAAGCCAAAATGGTTGACTTTGGGGGATGGGAAATGCCGGTCGAGTATTCTGGCATCGTGAATGAACATCTGAAAGTCCGTACCGCTGCCGGATTATTCGATGTCTCGCACATGGGGGAGATCGACATCCGGGGCAAAGAAGCCCTCGCCCTGGTACAACAGGTCACGTCGAACGACGCCTCCAAGCTTGCCGACGGGCAGATCCAGTACTCCGGGCTGACAACCTATGAAGGCACTTTTGTCGATGATGTGCTCGTCCACCGCATTCAGCCCGATCATTACTTCCTCTGTGTCAATGCTTCGAACTCAGATAAGGATTTTGCCTGGATTGTGCAGAACAACCGCTTCGACGCGGAAGTCCGCAACTTGAGCCCCGACTACACCCAACTCGCGATCCAGGGACCGCGGGCCACATCCATACTGCAAGAGCTGACGGCCAC
>JBAVHJ010000572.1:0-1573 GCA_049685715.1 Terriglobia bacterium
CATGCGCCAGGATATTCCGAGCAGTTTCCGCCGGATTGCCGCGGATGATGAGGCGGGCGAAGATGCCGAAATTGACCGCGACCACGGTGACGAACGAGACCAGGCAAGCAAATCCTGCGACCCTTGCAGCCGTGCGTTGTGAATCGTCGACAGTACTGATTGTCATTTCGTTTCCTCCCAAAGGGTCGGGTTCAGCGGGTTGGCAGGTTCTCTCGTCATGTTTCCAGAGGTATTACTCTTCTCCTGAAGGTGTCCTTCTGCCAGATACCGGATAGCTTCAGCGATCGCTGATTTGGACAGCGTCCGGGGCCCGTCGGCCTCATGGCGCCTTGCTCTCGCCGGTGGAGGGGTCAAAGCCGCAACGTTCGCGTACGCGCTGCCGGAATCGTTCCCGCTCCTCGGGCGTCATGGCGTCCCAGCGATCTCCCATGCGATCGGCGAGGCGATCGGCCACGCGACGGCGGAGATGGGAACGACCGGAACCGTGTAATCCAAATCCGCCGAAGAGGATCCGGCACAGCGCCAGGATCCCAAGCGCTTGCCAGAAAGTGACCTGGCGGAAGCTGAAGAGTGGCGGCAGCAGCCAATTCCACAGGTGCAGTACTATTTCGCCACCGATGAAGACAAATACCAGAACCCCCAGGATCGCCAGCGGAGCGATGAAAATCAGTCTCTTTAATCTCTTACTCATATTCAATCCCTCATGCTTTCGTAAATTCGTCATAAATGCTTTGCAATCGCTCGCGCAGATGCAGCACCGCATAGTGTTTTCGCGAGAGCAGCGTATTCACGCTCACGCCGGTCTCGGCGGCGATCTCCTTGAAGCTGCGCCCGTCCAACTCGTGCGCCACGAACACCTCGCGCTGCTCCCCCGGCAACTCGTCGATCGCCAGCTCAAGTTCATCGAGAAGGACATTACGGACATAAAGCGCCTCCGGTCCGGCATAGGGTGAAGGCAGCAGGTCCTCCAACTGCAGCAGTTCGTCGTCCTCGTCCCCGACGGCCGTATCGCTGAAGCTCTCCGGCTTCTTCTTGCGGAAGAGATCGGTGATGCGGTTGCGCGCCACGCGAAACAGCCAGCCAGTAACGTGCTCGATCGGCATCAACAGGCGATTCGCTTCCACCAGCTCGAAGAAGACCTCCTGCAGGATGTCTTCGGCATCGCGCGGGTCAGGCACCCGCCGGCGAATGAAGTTGCGCAGCCGGGACTGCTCCCGCTTGACCACCTCAGAGATCCTCCGGTCCTGTGTGAGGCTCATGCGCTCCAGGCTTGCCGCGTCCTTCATCTAAGGATGTAGACGAATTGGGGGGTGCGAATATTGTAGGGTCTCGCAGAATATTATCAATGTAGGGTCAGACCAGGACATGGACCAGGAGGGAGTGGTGCAATGGACCAATGCAATTCGACTTTCCACCTGCGTCACTCCCTGTGCGAACTGCGTTGTGCATACCCTAAACGCACCGACCTATGTTCAGGTATGACTCCTTTTTATTTGCTGCTCAAACTCGGTCCGTGGAAAGAGCTGGAGCAACGGGCTGAACATGCTGCGGAATCTGGTCCTAGGGGTCGGCC
>JBAVHJ010000573.1:0-6865 GCA_049685715.1 Terriglobia bacterium
ACCCGAAGGCGTGGTTGTTCCAGCGCTGCAAAAACTGGGTGTGTCGACCCCGGCAGTGCTGAAGGATGTGGAGACCGAATTGTCGGCCCTGCCCAAGGTCACGAGCGGATTTGAGCAATTTCTCGCCCCTTCCCTCAACCAGGTGTTGGATCGGGCGTTCAAGGAAGCTGATCAATTCAAAGACGAGTATGTTTCGACGGAACATCTCCTCCTGGCCATTGCCGACCAGAAAAACGATATCGCCCAAAAGATTCTCCACCGGCACGGGGTGACACGGGAGGCGATCCTCAAGGTCCTTCAAACCATCCGGGGCTCTCAACGCGTGACCGATCAGAATCCCGAAGACAAGTATCAGGCCCTGGAGCGCTACGCCCGCGATCTGACCGAGTTGGCGCGCAAGGGAAAACTGGATCCCGTCATCGGCCGCGACGACGAGATTCGCCGCGTGGTCCAGGTCCTGTCGCGACGCACGAAGAACAATCCCGTATTGATCGGCGAGCCGGGGGTCGGAAAAACCGCCATCGTGGAAGGCCTTGCCCGCCGCATTGTGGCGGGAGATGTTCCGGAGACGATCAAGAACAAGCGCATTGTAGCGCTCGACATGGGCGCTCTGGTGGCAGGGGCCAAGTACCGCGGCGAGTTTGAGGACCGCCTTAAAGCCGTGTTGAAGGAGATCAACGAAGCCGAAGGCCAGGTGATTCTCTTCATCGACGAGTTGCACACCGTGGTGGGCGCGGGCGCGGCCGAAGGGGCAATTGACGCTTCGAACATGTTAAAGCCGGCCCTGGCACGCGGGGAGTTGCATTGTATCGGCGCGACCACACTCAACGAATACAAGAAGTACATTGAAAAGGACCCCGCCCTCGAACGACGTTTTCAGCAGGTCTACATCGGCGAACCCACGGTCGAGGATACCGTCTCGATTCTGCGGGGCTTGAAGGAACGCTACGAAGTTCATCACGGCGTGAAAATCAAGGACAGCGCCATCCTCGCGGCGGCGGCCCTATCCAACCGCTATATCAGTGACCGATTTCTGCCGGACAAGGCCATCGATCTCGTCGATGAGGCCGCGTCCTCCCTGCGGATCCAGATCGATTCTATGCCCACCGAGATCGATCAGCTCGAACGCGACATCATGCAGCTCGAGATCGAGAAGCAGGCCCTCAAACGCGAGGACGATCCGGCCTCGAAGGAGCGACTCCAAAAGATTGAACACTCCCTCAGCGAGCTTCGGGAAAAATCGAGCCAGATGAAGTTGCGCTGGCAATCCGAGAAGGAACACATTGCTCGGATCCGGGACTTGAAGGGGCAGATCGAGCAACTGAAGATGGAGGAGCAGAAGGCGGAACGCGAGGGGAATTACCAGCGGGTGGCAGAGATCCGCTACGGCGCGCTGGTGACCGCTCAAAGGGAGTTGGAAAACCAGAACGAGGAACTGGTCGCCAAGTCCGCGAGCGGCCGCTTCCTGAAGGAAGAAGTGGACGAAGAGGATATTGCCGCCGTCGTCTCGCGCTGGACCGGTATTCCGGTCTCCAAGATGCTCGAAGGCGAAGTGACCAAGCTCATCAAGATGGAGGATCGCCTGCGTGCCCGCGTGATCGGGCAGGAGGAAGCCCTCGTGGCCGTTTCGGATGCCATCCGGAGGAGCCGTGCGGGACTGCAGGACCGCAAGCGCCCCATCGGGTCCTTCATTTTCCTGGGACCCACCGGCGTCGGAAAGACGGAGCTGGCCCGTGCGCTGGCCGAATTCCTGTTTGACGATGAGCACGCCCTGGTGCGCCTCGACATGAGCGAGTATATGGAAAAACATTCCGTCGCCCGCATGATCGGAGCCCCTCCCGGCTACGTGGGCTATGAGGAAGGCGGCCAGCTGACGGAAGCCATCAAGCGCCGCCCGTATGCTGTGGTGTTGTTCGATGAAATTGAAAAAGCGCATAGCGACGTGTTCAACGTGCTTTTGCAAATCCTCGATGATGGCCGCCTGACCGATGGCAAAGGGCGAACGATCGATTTCAAGAACACGGTCCTGATTATGACTTCGAACCTGGCCTCATCGATGATCCAGGAGTTTCAGGCCCGCTTCAGCAGTTCGCATAAAGAGGACCGCAAACACGGCGTCTCAGCCGGCGACATTGAATCGCGCTTGAGGGAACAGGTGATGCAAATCATGCAGGAGAATTTCAAGCCCGAGTTCCTGAATCGCGTTGATGACATCATCATTTTCCATTCGCTGGGACGAAACGAAATTCAAAAGATCATCGATCTCCAAATCTTTCATCTTGAGCGCATGCTCACAGAACGCAACATCGAAATCTCGCTCACGGAACGCGCCCGCGAGCTGCTCCTGCGCGAGGGGTTTGATCCGCAGTATGGAGCGCGCCCCATGAAGCGCGCCATCCAGCGCCTGATCGTCAATCCCCTGTCCATGCAGCTGCTGGAAGGCCTCGTCCACACGGGCAACAAAGTGAGAATCGATGCCGATCTCGAAAAAGGGGTTATGCTGTTTGAACCGCAATCGGAGACGGAAGTCTCGTCGAAAAAGGCCCGGGCGGTGTGAGGAAGCAGGTGTCGGGTGCCGGGGCCCTGTGAGAAGCTGTCAGCGGTCAGCTATCAGCCGTCAGCAAACAAAGCGAAGGAATTCATTGCCTTGTGGGATGGGTTTCATTGGAATTATAGTCCTGTTCCTCTTTCAATACTCCCATTCAATTGACTGCAATCGATTTCTGAAAACTGAGAGCTGAAGGCTGATCGCTTGCTCTGGCACCTGACACCCGGCACCCGACACCTTCCCCCATCGCTATTCCCTTCCCCCTGATCCCAGTGATATGCTACCGCGTTGCTGTCACTTCGGAATCCATGAATACAGGAAAGGGACTGTTGTTGCATGACGAAGTCGCTGCAAATTCCCAGGAAACAATTCATCGAACAACTCATCACGGACCATCCCACGGTCCCCCGGGAGGCGATCGTCAAGGAAGACCTCCTGCGGGGTGGGGTGGCCTTCAGTGACGATGCCCTGCGCGTGGCGGCGGGCATGCAGCCGAAATCATATTTCATCTTCTCCTTCGACATGATCCCCATCAAAGAGATGGGCAAGCGGCGCGAGGATTTGAGCGCCCCTGAAGAGATCTGCCTCACCGGCGGGGCTTGGAACTTCCGTCGGACGATTGTATCGGTCCGGCTCAACCCGCATTCCCCGTACCGCGTCGAAATCAACGAAGAAGGCAGGCTTGTTCTCACCCTTCAAGCGGGGGGGGACGGAACGGCGGCCAACGATGTCCGGCGGGAACCTCTCTGTGAAGTTCAGTACCGGCCCCGGCCGCCATACTACGACCGCACTCTTTCCAGTGGACGGCCACTGGACGAGGTGGCGCCCAATATTGAGTGGGGCTACCTGCTGTATTTAACCGTCTATCGGAAATGCCAGTACTTCGGATTTGAAGAGGAATGCCAGTTTTGTGACATCAACGAGAATTATCGTCAACAGATAACCGCCGGGCGCCCTTACCAGATCGTCAAGACCCCGGAGGAAATTCTTGAAGCGCTGGAGATCGTTGCCGGAACGGACCGGGAAGCACGAGCGTATACCGTGACCGGAGGGTCGATCACTTCCACGCTGCGCGGCCAGACGGAAGCGGACTATTACGAACGCTATCCCCTGGCCATTGAGAAGAAGTTTCCGCGCCGCTGGATCTCCAAACTGGTGGTGCAGGCCCTGCCTCTGGAGGATGTGAAACGCTTCAAAGACGCCGGGGTGCAGATCTATCACCCGAATTACGAAATCTGGGATGACCGCTTGTTCGGAATTATTTGTGCTGGAAAAAACCGGTATGTGGGCCGCCAGGAGTGGCATCGCCGGATTGTGGAGGCGGCCACAGTTTTTGGGCCCGACCACGTGATCCCGAATTTTGTCGCGGGAATCGAAATGGCGCAACCTCATGGTTTCGACACCGTTGAAGACGCCATCGCGTCCACGGCCGAGGGGCTTGAGTTTTTTATGTCCCAGGGCATCAAACCACGGTTCACGACGTGGTGTCCCGAGCCGCTGAGCCTTCTAGGAAAAACAAACCCGCAAGGCGCACCGCTCGAGTACCACGTGCGCTTGCTGGAAACTTACCACCGCGTTATACGTAAATATAAACTGTCGCCTCCTCCCGGATATGGCGAGCCCGGGATTGGAAAGGCCGTTTTTTCCGTCAGCGCGTTTATGGATTGTTTTTGAAGAGCAGGTTTCAGGTGCCGGGTGTCAGGTGCCAGATAAAGCGATCAGGTATCAGCCTTCAGCTTTCTGAAATCGGCTATCAATAGATTGGAAGGGCATTCGAAAGAGGGATAGGCCTCCAATTCCAAGAAATTCCATCTCTTAAAGCAGTGGCTCCTCTTCCCTTGTTTGCTGACGGCCGATAGCTGACTGCTGACAGCATCTCACTGGCACCTGATACCCGACACCCGACACCTTTGTGCCTTTGACAACTCACTTTTAAATCTTACTATTAGATTCCTGGAGACAACCTCCATCTCTCTGTATTGATCCAATCCCTAGCAGAGATGAAAGGTACACACGATTATGAATGGATTTAAAACGGTTCTGCTGTTGGGGTTGTTGACGGGTCTGTTGTTGTTTGTCGGTGAGGCCGTCGGCGGTCAAAGGGGTCTGATGCTGGGCCTGGCGATTGCCGTGGTGATGAATTTTGCCAGTTATTTCTGGTCAGACAAAATCGCTCTATCCATGAATGGCGCTGTGCCCATCGCACGCGAAGAAGCGCCCATGGTCTATCGCATTTGCGAACGGCTTGCAACCAACAATCACCTGCCGATGCCAAAGATTTATATGATCCCGACCGATTCACCCAACGCTTTTGCCACGGGACGGAACCCGGAACATGCGTCGGTTGCCGTCACCCAGGGAATCCTGAAGATCCTGGACGAACAGGAGCTTGAAGGGGTGCTGGCCCACGAGCTCAGCCACGTGAAGAACCGGGACATCCTGATCAGCGCCGTCGCGGCCACCATCGCCGGCGCATTGACCATGATTGCCCGGATGGCCTATTGGGCCGAGTTATTCGGGGGTTTCGGCGGACGCAGCAGTGACAACGAACGGGGGGGAGGTGTGTTCTCGGGCCTGTTGATGATTATCCTGGCCCCCATCGCCGCCCTGATGATCCAGCTGGCAATCTCTCGATCCCGCGAGTACCAGGCTGACGCCAGTGGCGCCGAAATGACGCATAACCCTAACGGGCTGGCCAGCGCGCTTCAAAAGCTGGATACCTATTCGAAGCGGATTCCCATGATGGCCTCCCCTTCGACGGCCCACCTGTTTATCATTCAACCCTTCACCGGCGGGGGACTGATGAGCGCCATCGGAAACCTCTTTTCGACCCATCCGCCGATCGCCAAGCGAATCGAGCGCTTGACAGGCAGGAGATTCGAATAAAGGACGTTTAGACGCAGAACTTTGGTTCAGATCCGAATGGCGCTTACATAAGGCGCCCGGCCAAATTGATCAACGTAATTCCTGAAAGGGATTCATTCATCCCCTTCGGGGATGTTTCATGGAGGGCCCAAAATTCATAACTAAGCGCCATCCGGATCTAATCTCATTGATTAAGTAAGGCGGCTCGGCCCAGACAAACCGCCTTTATTCTCCACCGGCCGGAACTCAATCTGGATCCGCGTCCCCCTTCTTTCCAAAGACTGCGATCAGTATCGATCCCATATGAAACGGCAACCGGCTCTCGAGCTTATCCACCCTTTCCGCCAGGCGCCAGCTCAGGGGGGCGAGCCAGGGGGCGATGAAACAGATGGAAGAGCTTCGCTCAATTCCAAACCCGCTTTGAAGGCCTACTTCCCCTAATTTGCCTGCATTGAAAAACTCGACATGCTGATGCTCCGACATCTGCGGGGCGAGCTTCATGGTATCCATGAGCCATTCGATCAGGGGCCAAAGAGAATGGTAGTTGGGTGTGGTGATTAGGACCTTACCACCCGGGGCCAGCAGCGACCAAACCCCTCGGAACAAATCCCGGGTTTGATTGATGTAAACATGTTCGATCAGTTCCAGGCAATACACCTTGTCGAATGGTGGCTGCTCGAGGCGAACAACCTCTTCGATGAGGCCCGATCTGAAACTCAAATTCGGAGCAGAAAACCTCTGCCGGGCAAAAGCAATGGCATCCTCATTGCCGTCAATTCCCAGGACCGCAGCGCCCGACTCTGAAAGAAAATGCGAGATCACTCCCGATCCGCATCCCACGTCCAGGACGTGGTCGCTGGATTCGGGGGGAAGATACCTCTGTATCGCCAGCTGTTTGCTGTAATGCCAGAACCTTTGGACGGGATTCCCCCGAGTCAATGCACGGTACTGGTAATCGCCCGGAATCCTTGTGGTGTCGCCGCGGCGTTTATTCATGGGAGGTGGATTTGTCCCGAAGGAAAAAGGTTTCAGGTGTCGGGTGTTAGAGCTAGCAGTCAGCTATCAGCCATCAGCGAAGAGCAATCGCTTCTCAGCGCAGTGAATGGGTATATTTGGAAGCGCATAGGCTTCTATTCCCACGCATACCAATCCCACAGCCAGCACCTCTCCGCCTTTGTTTGCTGATAGCTGACGGCTGATAGCTGACTGGGTAAATTATTCCACTCGATAAACGAAGATCGATCCCCCCAGCCGAGCCGTCGGCTCTCGATCCCGAAAATATTGAAAATAGTCACGACGATCTCCGAAGACCGTCCCTTGGAGAAGCGTCACGCTGATCGCATAAGTTCCTGATGAGGGAGACATTTTCGGAGGGAGATCGTGCGGCTCCCAGGCGTAAGGAACCTCCAACATCGTGGCGTGCATCCCATAAAACTCCGGATTGCCTCCGCC
>JBAVHJ010000574.1:0-3864 GCA_049685715.1 Terriglobia bacterium
TGTCCTCAGTATGGGCGCCATGGCGTCCCCCGGGGACCTTCCTATGCAGGTTTCTCTGGGGAAAAGATCTTGCGGAGTTCTGCCTCCATTTTTCCCGTCAACATGAAAGCGCACATCTTGTAATCGGAGAGGAACGACCACAGCGGATACTTGAAGGTTGCGGGACGATTCTTTTCGACGAAGAAATGGCCGATCCAAGCGAGGCCATAGGAGTAAATGAGGATGAACGGAAAATAGCGAGCGTGTCGCGTAACGATGAGAATGAGGAGGCCGAGGGTTCCGCCCAAAGTTCCGGCGAAGTGGAGCCAACGCGTCATGGCTCTGGAATGCTCGCCCACATAAAAGGGCCAAAACTTTTCGAAGGTGGCAATTCGAGGGATTGGAGTGACGCTCATGAATCGACGAGGGAGTGACAACCTAAGTTATTAAGGCAGACGAGACAACTGCCCCACAGGAGACTACAAGGGAATATTGCCGTGTTTCTTGGGAGGATTGTGATCGCGCTTGTTTTCGAGCATATGCAGCGCGGTAATGATTTTCTTCCGGGTCATCTGGGGCTCGATGACCTCGTCGATGTAGCCCAGTTCTGCGGTGACATAGGGATTTGCAAACTTGTCCTTGAATTCCTGAATTTTTTCCCGCCGCACCAGCTCCGGATCTTTCGCTGAGGCGATCTCCCGTCGATAGACGATATTCACCGCTCCTTCGGGCCCCATCACTGCAATCTCCGCCGTCGGCCAGGCATAGTTCATGTCCGTGCGGATGTGCTTGGAAGCCATAACGCAGTAAGCTCCGCCGTACGATTTGCGCGTGATGACGGTAATCTTCGGCACGGTGGCTTCGGCAAAGGCGAACAAAAGCTTCGCCCCATGCTTGATGATTCCGTCAAATTCCTGGTGGGTTCCGGGAAGGAAGCCGGGAACATCCTCAAACACGACGAGCGGAATGTTGAAGGCATCGCAGAAGCGAACAAACCGAGCTCCTTTGATGGACGCATTGATGTCCAGGGTCCCTGCAAGCACGGCCGGCTGGTTGGCCACCAGGCCCACAGGCATCCCGTCAAATCGGGCAAAGCCGATCACGAGGTTCTGGGCAAAATGCTCCTGCACTTCGAAGAAATAGTTGTCGTCCACCACGGTGTGGATGATGTCTTTGATGTCGTAAGGAAGAAACGATTCTTCAGGGACAATGTCGTTGAGTTTTTCGTCGGCGCGGTCGATGGGGTCACGGGTGGGTTTTCGCGGGGGATCATCCACGTTGTTTGAAGGAATGAATGAGAACAACTCGCGAATCAGGGCCAGGCATTCGCGGTCATCGTTGACGGCGAAGTGGGCGACACCGCTTTTTGAATTGTGAGTCATCGCCCCGCCCAATTCGTCCTTCGTGACCTCCTCATGAGTGACCGTCTTGATGACATCGGGGCCCGTAATGAACATGTAACTGGTCTTTTTCACCATCACGATGAAGTCGGTGATGGCGGGGGAATACACCGCGCCGCCGGCGCAGGGTCCCATGATGGCGGAGATCTGGGGAACCACGCCGGAGGCCAGGGTGTTGCGCAGGAAGATGTCGGCATAGCCCGCCAGCGACATGACTCCCTCCTGAATTCGCGCGCCGCCGCTGTCGTTCAATCCGATGACGGGCGCTCCGTTCCGCATCGCCTGGTCCATGACTTTGCAGATCTTCTGCGCGTTGGTCTCGCTCAGACTCCCGCCGAACACCGTGAAGTCCTGCGCAAACACATAAACCAGCCGTCCGTCGATCCGCCCATAGCCGGTCACAAACCCGTCACCCACGGGCTTCTGCTCCTGCATCCCGAAGTCCTGGCAGCGATGGGTGAGAAATTTGTCGACTTCTTCAAAGGTTCCTTCGTCCAGCAGGAACTCGATGCGCTCGCGCGCCGTCATCTTGCCATCAGCCCGCTGCTTGGCCAGGCGCGCTTCGCCCCCGCCCAGTTCAGCTAGCGCGTTGCGGGCTTTCAGTTCATCGAGCTTGTTGTGGACCTTGGAAATCGGCATGGATGGCTCACGGGTGGTGGAATTAGACGTCAGAAATCAGAAGTCGGACGGCGACTTCGATCCTGAGATCAATGAATATTGTCCTTTGGAGCGAAGAGGTAAAAATCTCTGTTTCAGCCTATAGCCATCGGCTCCGAGCCCCTGACATTTCTCGCTAGCTTCGTGTATCCGACTTCTGACTTCTGATGTCTGCTCTCTGACTTCGGCAGCATCCGGGGCCCTATTGAATCGGAAGATCCATATTTCAAAGAAAAGTCATCTGCCGGATTCTACTTCACCCCCACCGCTTCCGGTTTCGGAACCTTTTCCCAATCCTTCAGAAACTGTTCGAGACCGCGATCCGTGAGAGGGTGTTTGATCAGCGATACCAGGACCTTGAACGGCATGGTACAGATGTGCGCCCCTGCCAGCGCCCCTTCCACAATGTGGAGCGGGTGGCGCGCGGAAGCCAGAAGGATTTCGGTTTTGAAATTGTAGTTCTTATAAATCTGCACGATCTGCCGGATCAGGAGCATGCCGTCGGTCGAGATGTCGTCCAGGCGCCCGACAAACGGACTGACGAAATCCGCACCGGCCTTCGCGGCCAGCAGCGCCTGCGAGGGTGAGAAGCAGAGGGTCACGTTGGTGTGGATGCCTTCCTGAGAGAAGGTGCGGCAGGCTTTGAGTCCATCAATCGTCATCGGGACTTTGACATAAATGTTAGAGGCCCATTTCGCGTACTCGCGCCCCTGCTTCAACATGCCCTCCACATCGAGCGCTGTCACCTCGGCGCTGACCGGGCCCTTGACCACCTGGCAGATTTCTTTCACCCTCTGCTCAAAACCGACGCCCTCCTTGGCGACGAGGGAGGGATTGGTGGTGACGCCGTCAATAGCGCCCCAGCTTGCCGCATCGCTAATTTCCTTAATGTTGGCGGTGTCCAAGAAAAATTTCATGGGGAAGTCCTTTCCTCAAAGCGGGGGATTCGTTTCCCCGCTCACGCAGATTTTCAAACCACTCGATTACGCAGGGTTCCGATCGCATCGATTTTGACTTCGACCACGTCACCCCGCTGCATCGGACCAATGCCCGCAGGCGTGCCCGTTGAGATCAAATCGCCGGGTTCCAGGGTCATGATGTTCGAGACGTATTGTACCAGAGTGTCAGGGCTGAAAGCCATGCTGGCAGTGGAGGCGTGCTGGCGTCGTTCCCCGTTCAGATAGGTTTCCACGACGACGTTGGCGGCATCCAGCTCGGTCTCGATGAAGGGGCCCACCGGGCAGAAGGTGTCAAATCCCTTGGCGCGGGTAAACTGGACATCGGCCTTCTGGAGGTCGCGGGCGGTCACATCGTTGATGATGGTATATCCGAAAATGAATCCCCGGGCCTCCGCCGGGCTCTTCAGTCCATGGACCCGGGTTCCGATCACGATACCCAACTCACCTTCATAGTCCATCCGTTTCGACTGCGGCGGATAAATGATCTCCTGCTCGTGGCCGATCAGCGCGCTGGGAGGTTTGAGAAAAATCAAAGGCTCCGGAGGAACATCATTGCCCAGCTCAGCGGCATGATCCCGGTAATTGCGGCCAATCGCAACGATCTTGGTGGGGACACTGGGGGGAGAAAACCGGGCGTCGTCCACACTCAAGTGCAGGATGGTCCTGCGCCACTGGGTGAAGGGATTGCCTTCGATGATCGACAGATGATCCTGATCGAGTGTGGCGTAGCAGACCTTGTCTTCCCAGAGCACGCGGCAGAATTTCACGACAGATTTCCTCCTGGATTCCAAGACGTATCACCGCAGCGACACGGAAAAGGGCTTCTCCTGACCAAGTCGCAGTGCCGGGATCAGCTATTCCCCCTCGGC
>JBAVHJ010000575.1:0-2433 GCA_049685715.1 Terriglobia bacterium
CTGTGCTGGGCCCGGGACTCTATCCTTGGGTGGAGGCGGTCAACGTCAAGAACGACGACATGTCGTCGCTTCGACCGGCATAGGGGTTAGGTGAAACTAGTTCAAAGTCCAAGGTCCAAAGTTCAAAGTCGAAAAACGAGCGGTCCATGACGCCGCGACTCCATCCGACATCACGCCTTAATCTGAGCCGTATTCTAATACCCCTGCGTGTGGTAAAATCAGGGGTCAAAAATTCCGACATTCGAGTGGAGCCCAGATAGGCTTCTTCTGATCGATCAAAGCCCAGTGTGTCCTTCCAGGGGGCACTGGCCGTTGTTCGAGTCGCCGCAACGTCAAAAAAGAGGGGAATCCGGGAGTTGTATTCGAGGATCGTCCCTCACAGTGGGCCCCCAGAGTGAGCTTCAACCCGTCAAAACCTGATGCAACTCCGGGTTCAGTGCTTCTGACAGAGGATTTGAAACGATAGCAAGGAAATAGTCATCATCAACCTGAAAGGAGAACAGACTATGCCAGTACCAAAATTAGTGGAGGAAAACATAGCGAAAGTGCGTCGGGTCATCGAGGAGATTTACAATCAGGGGAACCTTGGGCTCGCAGATGAGCTCTTCACGAGCGATTTTAATCGCCATGACCCTTCCATCCCTGATGTTGGAAGAGGGCCGAATGGGGTGAGGCAAGTCGCCACCCGGTATCGGACGGCCTTTCCGGACCTTCATCTCACCATCGAGGACACGCTCTCGGATGGGGACCGCGTGGTTGTTCAATGGTCGTCTACGGGGACGCATCGAGGAGAGCTTCAGGGGATTGCGCCGACCGGGAAGAAGATTGCGATCACAGGAATGAGCATCATACGATTCTCGAGTGGCAGGATCGCGGAAGAATGGGCCAATTGGGACACCCTGGGGATGCTGAGACAGCTCGCCGTCATCCCCCAGTAGTTGCACGAACCGGCGATCCAGCGAATCGCTGGGATGAATCGGAGACTCGCGAGACCGACTGCCAGGGATCTCAGAATTCAGCGACACGCAGAAGCCGATGAAAGTCAAGGCATCGATGCTTTGCCAGCCAAGCTGAATCACATCTTGATTCAGCACGGCCCCCTCCATCTTCTGGTCAGGCACTCATACTCGACATTTGTTTGATCCACAGATTTCACCGATGACGCAGAATCGCCTTGCGATCAGGCGCTGAATTATGCCTCAATACGTTGAGAGGAATCGCAGTGCGGACCTGGATACCGATTTTCACGCTGGCATTCACTTTGACGCCCGGCTTACAGGCGTCGTTCGCTGAGGAACGCGCGACCGCCGTCGGCAGGGTGGTCGACGTCGCCGGAAGGCCCCTCGAGAATGCCACCGTCATGGTTTACTCGGCGGGTGTGAAGAAGGGTTACAGCCTCTTTTGTCCGACCGGTTACAGGGATTGCGGCAAACGGACGGTGACTGGTCCTGAGGGGAACTATCGCATCAGCGGTCTCGATCCCGAACTGGTGTTTACACTCGTGGCCGTCAAAGACGGGTACTTGGCGGCGTACATCCCCAGCGTCGACCCGGCCGCTGGCTCGGCCCCGGACGCCCGTCTCAAGCCACAGCCTTTCATCAACGACGTTTCGCAGATCGTGCGTGGCAGGGTCGTGGACATGCAAGGAAAACCGCTTCGTGGTGCGGTCGTACAACCCGACATCGCGACATACAGGGGTCCAGGCGGCCAGTTGAATTTTTCCGGCCCAATCGAGTGGATCAACGAATTGACCGTGACGAACGACAAGGGCGAGTTCGAGGTCGCCTTCAGCAAACCCGCCGTGGAGATGACGCTTCGGGTGACCGCCCGCGGCATGGCTCCGAAGCATTTCACTATGCCCACGGGTGGGGAGCGCAGAACCGTGGTTGTCACAGGAGGCGCAGTTATCCGGGGACGTTTGATATATAACGGGAAACCCGTCGCGGGCGCCGAGGTGGGACTGATCCCTCACGATGCGGGCGTGGGGCGCTGGTACCCCGAAGTCCGGATAGGAACAGCGGAAGATGGAGCGTTTGCGATTACCAATGTTCCGCCTGGCCGAGTTTGGCTGTTGCATCCGATGATGGAATCGTTGGCATCACGCGGCGTCGGCGCAGATCCGCTGGTCTGCGAGACCAAGGACGACGGGCAAGAGGTCAACCTGGGCGATATCCGTCTCAAGCCGGCACACACGCTTCGCGGGAAGGTGGTCCTGGGCGATGGCAAGCCCATCGCTGCTGAGATGCGAGTGACCATCGGCGCGGACCGTTCGGGGGACTCTCAAGTAGTGAAGATTGGTTCCGATGGCCGGTTTCGGTTCGAAGGCCTGCCGGATGGAGTTTACAGTGTCACTCCAGCCGTCGAGGGATATCGCCTGGCAAGTGAATGCGCGATGTCTCTTTGCCGGTTTGTCGAGATACTCGTGAATAGGGA